>NZ_CAOKTW010000014.1:0-25998 GCF_948472335.1 Streptococcus bouchesdurhonensis
CGATAGTATGTTGCTTGTATTTCCAATCATGCACTTATTTGGACTCTTTTAATCAAAAGACGGAGGAAACACTATGCTCGGAATTTTAACCTTTATTCTGGTTTTTGGGATTATTGTAGTGGTGCACGAGTTCGGGCACTTCTACTTTGCCAAGAAATCAGGGATTTTAGTACGTGAATTTGCCATCGGTATGGGACCCAAAATCTTTGCTCACATTGGCAAGGATGGAACGGCCTATACCATTCGAATCTTGCCTCTGGGTGGCTATGTCCGCATGGCCGGTTGGGGTGATGATACAACTGAAATCAAGACAGGAACGCCTGTTAGTTTGACACTTGCTGATGATGGTAAGGTTAAACGCATCAATCTCTCAGGTAAAAAATTGGATCAAACAGCCCTCCCTATGCAGGTGACCCAGTTTGATTTTGAAGACAATCTCTTTATCAAAGGATTGGTTCTGGAAGAAGAAAAAACATTTGCAGTGGATCACGATGCAACGGTTGTGGAAGCAGATGGTACTGAGGTTCGGATTGCACCTTTAGATGTGCAATATCAAAATGCGACTATCTGGGGCAAACTCATTACTAATTTTGCAGGCCCTATGAACAACTTTATCTTAGGTGTCGTTGTTTTCTGGATTTTAATCTTTATGCAGGGTGGTGTCAGAGATGTTGATACCAACCAGTTCCATGTCATGCCCCAAGGAGCCTTGGCTAAGGTGGGAGTATCAGAAACGGCACAGATTACCAAGATTGGCTCACATGAGATTAGCAACTGGGAAAGTTTGATTCAGGCTGTGGAAACAGAAACCAAAGGTAAGACGGCCCCGACTTTGGATGTGACTATTTCTGAAAAGGGGAGTGACAAACAAGTCACTGTTACTCCGGAAGAAAGTCAAGGCCGTTACCTTCTAGGTGTTCAACCGGGGGTTAAGTCAGATTTTCTATCCATGTTTGTAGGTGGTTTTACAACTGCTGCTGACTCGGCCCTACGAATTTTATCAGCACTGAAAAATCTGATTTTCCAACCGGATTTGAACAAGTTGGGTGGACCTGTTGCCATCTTTAAGGCAAGTAGTGATGCTGCTAAAAATGGAATTGAGAATGTCTTGTACTTCTTGGCAATGATTTCCATCAATATCGGGATTTTTAATCTTATTCCGATTCCAGCTCTGGATGGTGGTAAGATTGTGCTCAATATCCTAGAAGCTATCCGCCGCAAACCATTGAAACAAGAAATTGAAACCTATGTCACCTTGGCCGGAGTGGTCATCATGGTTGTCTTGATGATTGCTGTGACCTGGAATGACATTATGCGACTCTTTTTTAGATAATCGAGGAATATTATGAAACAAAGTAAAATGCCTATCCCAACGCTTCGCGAAATGCCAAGCGATGCTCAAGTTATCAGCCATGCTCTTATGTTGCGTGCTGGATATGTTCGCCAAGTATCTGCAGGTGTTTATTCTTACCTACCACTTGCTAATCGTGTGATTGAAAAAGCTAAAAATATCATGCGCCAAGAATTCGACAAGATTGGTGCCGTTGAGATGTTGGCTCCTGCCCTTCTCAGTGCAGAATTGTGGCGCGAATCAGGTCGTTACGAAACTTACGGTGAAGACCTTTACAAACTAAAAAACCGTGAAAAATCAGACTTTATCCTAGGTCCAACACACGAAGAAACCTTTACAGCTATTGTCCGTGATTCTGTTAAGTCTTACAAGCAATTGCCACTCAACCTTTACCAAATCCAGCCTAAGTATCGTGATGAAAAACGCCCACGTAATGGACTTCTCCGTACACGTGAGTTTATCATGAAGGATGCTTACAGCTTTCACGCTAACTATGATAGCTTGGACAGTGTTTATGATGAGTACAAGGCTGCTTATGAGCGTATTTTCACTCGTAGTGGCTTAGACTTTAAGGCTATCATTGGTGACGGTGGAGCCATGGGTGGTAAGGACAGCCAAGAATTTATGGCCATTACACCTGCTCGTACAGACCTTGACCGCTGGGTTGTCTTGGACAAGTCAGTTGCCTCATTTGACGAAATTCCTGATCAAGTGCAAGAAGAAATCAAGGCAGAATTGCTCAAATGGATGGTCTCTGGTGAAGATACCATTGCTTACTCAAGTGAGTCTAGCTATGCAGCTAACTTAGAAATGGCAACAAACGAGTACAAACCAAGCAACCGTGTTGTCGCTGAAGAAGAAGTGACTCGTGTTGCAACGCCGGATGTTAAGTCAATCGATGAAGTTGCAGCCTTCCTCAACGTTCCAGAAGAACAAACGATTAAAACCCTCTTCTACATGGCAGATGGTGAGCTTGTTGCAGCCCTTCTAGTTGGAAATGACCAGCTTAACGAAGTTAAGCTGAAAAACCACTTGGGAGCAGATTTCTTTGACGTTGCTAGCGAAGAAGAAGTGGCGAATCTTGTTCAAGCAGGATTCGGTTCACTTGGACCAGTTGGTTTGCCAGAGAATGTTAAAATCATCGCAGACAGGAAGGTGCAAGATGTCCATAATGCAGTTGTGGGTGCTAACGAAGATGGCTACCACTTGACTGGTGTGAATCCAGGCCGTGATTTTACTGCAGAATATGTGGATATCCGTGAAGTTCGTGAGGGTGAAATTTCACCAGACGGGCAAGGAGTCCTTAACTTTGCGCGTGGTATCGAAATTGGTCACATCTTTAAACTTGGCACTCGCTATTCAGCAAGCATGGGAGCAGATGTTTTGGATGAAAATGGTCGTGCTGTGCCAATCATCATGGGATGTTACGGTATCGGTGTCAGCCGTCTCCTTTCAGCAGTGATGGAGCAACACGCTCGCCTCTTTGTTAACAAAACACCAAAAGGTGAATACCGTTACGCTTGGGGAATCAACTTCCCTAAAGAATTGGCGCCATTTGATGTTCACTTGATCACTGTCAATGTCAAGGACGAAGAAGCGCAAGCCTTGACAGAAAAACTTGAAGCAAGCTTGATGGGAGCTGGTTACGAAGTCTTGACGGATGACCGTAACGAACGTGTCGGAGTCAAATTCAGCGATAGCGACTTGATTGGATTGCCAATCCGTATCACTGTTGGGAAGAAAGCAGCCGATGGCATCGTAGAAGTGAAGATTAAAGCGACTGGTGACACTATCGAAGTTCATGCAGATAATGTGCTCGAAACGCTTGAAATCTTAAGCAAGAAATAAAAACTATAATCAGAAGAAAAACAAGGAAAAAATGTAACTAGTTTTTACCTTGTTTTTTCTGTATAATGGGAAAAATGAGTAGATAAAGAGGTAAATGTATGCTAAGATTTCCAAAGGATTTTGTCTGGGGATCCTCTACTTCTGGACCACAAACAGAAGGACGTGTAGCTGGTGACGGTAAGGGAGATAATCTCTGGGATTATTGGTACCAAGTGGAGCCAAATCGTTACTATAATGGGATTGGTCCAGATAAAACATCAACCTTTTATGAAAACTGGGAAAAGGATATTGAGCTACTGTTAGAGACTGGTCATACGGCCTTTCGGACTTCTATTCAGTGGTCACGGATTTTTCCACAAGGGCGTGGAAAAGTCAATGCTCAAGGTGTGGATTTCTATCGTAAGGTTTTTGAGGCTATTAAGGCTAAGGGGATTCGTCTTTTAGTCAATCTTTATCATTTTGATTTGCCTTTTGCCCTTCAAGAGGATGGTGATGGTTGGGAAAATAAGGCGACTGTTTCAGCCTATGAAGACTATGCTCGTTTTTGTTTTGAGATTTATGGAGATTTAGTGGATCAATGGATTACCTTTAACGAGCCAATAGTTCCAGTAGAATTTGGCTATTTTTACGATGCCCATTATCCACATAAGGTGGATGCAGAGGCAGCCGTTAAAGTAGCTTATCATACACAATTGGCCAGCAGTCGGGCGGTTAAGGCTTGTCATGAACTTTTGCCAGATTCCAAGATTGGGATTGTCTTAAACTTGACACCGGCTTATCCACGTAGCCAGCATCCTGCTGATGTCAAGGCTGCTAATATTGCGGACCTTTTTCAGGCCCAATCTTTCTTAGATCCGTCTGTTTTGGGGACTTATCCACAGGAGTTGGTAGAAATCTTACATGAATACGGTCTCTTGCCTGATGCTACAGAGGAGGAGTTGGATATCATTCGTGACAATACTGTGGACTTCCTTGGTGTCAACTACTATCAACCTTTGCGTGTTATGGCTCCTCGATTTGCGAAGCATCCAGAGAGTCCTCTTTTGCCAGAACATTTTTATGAGCCTTATGTGATGCCTGGACGTAAAATCAATCCTCATCGTGGCTGGGAGATTTATGAGCAAGGGATTTATGACATTGCCCAAAATATCAAGGAAAATTATGGTAATATCGAGTGGATGTTGACAGAGAATGGTATGGGTGTTGAAGGGGAAGAAAAATTCCGTGAGAATGGAATGATTCAAGATGATTACCGTATTGACTTTGTAAAAGGTCATCTTCGCGAACTTCACCGTGCCATTGAAGACGGAGCCAATTGTAAGGGCTACTTGATTTGGACCTTTATCGATTGCTGGTCATGGCTCAATAGCTATAAAAATCGCTATGGCTTGGTCGAATTAGACTTGGAAACGCAAGAACGTCGTCTGAAGAAATCAGGGCACTGGTTCAAGGAATTAAGCGATAATAATGGATTTTAAAAAGGACTCTGACTGATTATCCTAATTGGTCAGAGTCTTTTGCTAACAGGAGCGTAATTTGAACTATACCAATTTTTACTCTTGACAAGTGAAAGAAACAAGTATATACTGTTTTTGCTGATTCTATAAAAGAGGAATTAGACTATACCAATTTTAAGGAGAAAGCACAGCTGGTCTGTGTCGTATATACTATGTGTGGAATTGTTGGTGTTGTTGGAAACACAAATGCAACTGATATTTTGATTCAAGGGCTTGAAAAGCTCGAATACCGTGGCTATGATTCTGCGGGGATTTTTGTCCTAGGTGGTGCTGAAAACCACTTGGTGAAGGCTGTTGGTCGTATCGCAGAATTGTCTGCTAAGACAGCTGGTGTTGAGGGGACAACGGGTATCGGACATACTCGTTGGGCTACTCACGGAAAACCAACGGAAGACAATGCTCACCCACATCGCTCTGAGACTGAACGTTTTGTTTTGGTGCACAATGGGGTCATTGAGAACTACCTTGAAATCAAGGAAGAATACCTTGCAGGTCACCACTTTAAGGGGCAAACAGATACTGAAATCGCTGTTCACTTGATTGGAAAATTTGCGGAAGAAGAAGGTCTCTCTGTTCTTGAAGCCTTCAAAAAAGCTCTTCACATCATCCGTGGTTCTTATGCTTTTGCCTTGGTTGACTCACAAGATCCTGAAGTCATCTACGTAGCTAAAAATAAATCACCACTCTTGATTGGTCTTGGTGAAGGTTATAACATGGTATGCTCAGATGCTATGGCTATGATTCGTGAAACCAACCAATACATGGAAATTCATGACCAAGAGTTGGTAATCGTCAAGGCTGATAGTGTGGAAGTTCAAGACTATGATGGAAATCGTCGTGAGCGTGCTAGCTACACTGCTGAGCTAGACTTGTCAGATATCGGTAAAGGAACTTACCCTTACTACATGCTTAAGGAAATTGACGAGCAACCAACTGTTATGCGTAAACTAATCCAAGCCTACACAGATGAGGCTGGTCAAGTAGTAGTAGACCCAGCTATCATCCAGGCTGTTCAAGACGCAGACCGTATCTACATCCTTGCAGCTGGGACATCTTACCACGCAGGATTTGCTTCTAAGAAAATGTTGGAAGAATTGACAGATACACCAGTTGAACTTGGAATTTCATCTGAGTGGGGTTACGGTATGCCACTTCTCAGCAAGAAACCACTCTTCATCTTTATCAGTCAGTCTGGTGAAACGGCGGATAGCCGTCAGGTTTTGGTCAAGGCTAATGAAATGGGAATCCCAAGCTTGACAGTGACAAACGTACCAGGTTCAACTCTTTCACGTGAAGCCAATCATACCATGCTCCTTCATGCAGGTCCTGAAATTGCCGTAGCATCAACAAAGGCTTATACAGCACAAATTGCAGCCCTTGCTTTTCTTGCAAAAGCAGTAGGAGAAGCAAATGGCAATGCTAAAGCGCAAGTCTTTGACTTGGTTCATGAGTTGTCAATCGTAGCTCAGTCTATCGAATCAACTCTTTCAGAGAAAGAAACCATTGAAGCCAAGGTTCGTGAGCTTCTTGAAACAACTCGCAACGCCTTTTATATTGGGCGTGGTCAAGATTACTACGTAGCTATGGAAGCAAGCCTTAAACTCAAAGAGATTTCTTACATCCAGTGTGAAGGCTTTGCGGCAGGAGAACTCAAGCACGGAACTATTGCCTTGATTGAAGAAGGAACGCCTGTTTTGGCTCTCTTGTCAGATCCAGTCCTTGCCAACCACACTCGTGGAAATATCCAAGAGGTGGCAGCCCGTGGTGCCAAGGTTCTCACTATTGCAGAAGAAAATGTTGCCAAAGATACAGATGATATCGTCCTTACGACTGTACACCCTTACCTCTCACCAATTTCAATGGTCGTGCCAACGCAATTAGTCGCTTACTTTGCAACACTCCACCGTGGGCTTGATGTGGACAAACCACGTAACCTTGCTAAGTCAGTAACGGTAGAATAAGCTTAAAAAGTCTAGTTATCTAGGCTTTTTCTTGTGAGCAAATCGGTTGCTTGTACTCAAGATTCGTGTTAGAATAATTTTTCAAAATGAAGGACCGGAATAGACAAGGAGAATCACTGTGGTAGAATTGGGAATTTCAACATTTGGAGAAACAACGGAGCTTGAAGGGACTGGGCAAACTTACAGTCATGCTGAACGCATTCGCCAGTTGCTGGCAGAGATTGAACTGGCTGACAAGGTTGGTTTGGATGTGTATGGGATTGGTGAGCACCATCGAGCGGATTTTGCGATATCTGCGCCAGAGATTGTTCTGGCAGCTGGGGCAGTCAATACCAAGAAGATTCGTTTGACCAGTGCAGTCAGCATTCTCTCAAGTATGGATCCGATTCGATTGTTCCAACAATATGCCACTATCGATGCTTTGTCAAATGGACGTGCGGAGATTATGGCCGGAAGGGGTTCTTTCACGGAATCTTTTCCCTTGTTTGGCTATGATTTGAAAGACTACGAAGCTCTTTTTGATGAGAAATTAGACTTGCTTCAATTAGTCAATGAAAAGATAAAACTAGATTGGCAAGGTCGATTGACCCAAACAATCTCTGGCAAAGAAGTTTATCCTCGTCCAGTTCAGGACAAATTGCCCTTGTGGATAGCGACAGGTGGTCATGTCGAATCAACTGTGAAGATTGCTCAGGCAGGCCTACCGATTGTCTATGCCATTATTGGTGGTAATCCGCGTTATTTTAAAAAGTTGATTCAGGCTTATCGTGAGATTGGGAGCGAAGCGGGTCATGCCAGTCAGGAGCTAAAGGTCGGGGCCCATTCTTGGGGTTGGATTGCTGAAGATGGCGAGCAGGCGGTGAAAGATTATTTCCATCCAACCAAGCAAGTGGTGGATGCTATTTCCAAAGACCGTCCGCACTGGCAGGAATTGCGTTATGAGCAATATTTGGAGCAAGTTGGGCCAAATGGTGCTATGTTTGTGGGCAATCCAGATCAGGTGGCCGAAAAATTGATTCGTATGATTGAAGACTTAGGTTTGGACCGCTTCATGCTCCATCTACCGCTTGGTTCCATGCCCCATGACCAGGTTCTGAGAGCTATTGAACTATTCGGAATGCAAGTGGCACCCAAAGTACGGGAATACTTTGCCATGAAAGAGGCTTAATAAAAAATCCTAATCAGGCTGATAAAAAATCTATATAACAACTATTTTAAAAAAGCAATAAACAAAAAAGAATCTCTGAAAAGCTAGTAAAATCAAGCTTTCCAGAGATTTTTTCGTTATTGATATAAACAATATCAATCAAGTCGATAGTCAATATATATTGGGAAAAGGTCAAAAGGAGTGGTAAGATGGTTTCAATCCAAATGGAAGGAGAAAAGTATGACAAGTAAAAGAGAGCTAGTTTTTAAAGCCATCCGAGGAGAAGAGGTGGAACGAGTTCCTGTAGGCTTTTGGTTTCATTTTGTAACACTGGAGGAAAAAGGGCAAGGTTTAAATAACCCACGTATCTTTCAAAAAAGTGTAGAGGGACATCGGAAGTACGTTGAAAGAATTCATCCTGATTTTGTCAAAATGATGAGTGACGGATTTTTCATTTATCCAAGTAATGTCTACAGTCCTTTGGTTTCAAGTATTCAGGAGCTGGCTTCTATTGAGTCGATTGGTGAAAACCATCCTTGGATTCAGCAACAAGTAGAAGTGGTAGAAGCTATTCGAGCAACCTTCACTGAGGACATTGCTTCATTCTACAATATCTTTTCTCCGATTTCCTACCTGAAACGTTGGTTTCGTACAGAGACTTCTAGAGGTGATAAGGAGGTTGCTAATCTATTACTCGAAAATCCAGAGCTATTCAGGGAGATTTTAGATGTAATAGCTGAGGATATCGCAATCCTAACCAAGGCAATCATTCAGGATTGTGGAGCAGATGGGATTTACCTCAGTACACAAGAAATTCAGGATGAGCGCATCACAGCAGAATTGTATCAGACCTATATTGAGCCAAGCAACATAAAGGTTTTAGAAGCTGCTAATCAGGCAGGTGGGGTCAATATCCTGCATATCTGCGGTTTCCAAGGTGCCAGTAACAATGTGACTATTTTCAAAGATTATCCAGCCCAAGTTTTCAATTGGGCAACCCACCATGAAGCAGTCAGCTTACCTCAAGGTCAGGAGCTATTTCATGGCAAAGCGGTCTTGGGTGGTTTTGAAAATGGAAAGCAGAGCCTGCTTTATGGAGGTAGCAAGGCTAAACTACAAGAGGAAACCAAACGCTTGTTGGCTGAAGCTGGGACTAGAGGAGTCCTTCTTGGAGCGGATTGCACGGTTCCAGATGACTTTGAATTAGAACGATTGGACTGGATTCGTCAGGCTGCTATTTTAGAATAGGAGGGCCTTATGAAAAGAAAAAAGTGGCTATTGGTAGGGACGGCCCTCGGCTTTGTCATCTTACTTGCGATCAGTCTTACAAAGGGACTTACTTGTAAGGAAGGGCCAAGATGTCATGGAGTTCAGGATTTTCAGAAAGGAAGTCTTCACTTTATTCAAACCAATGATATTGCCAGTGTTTTATTAGTTGAAAAAGAAAGAAATGGAGAATAGAGATGTCAGAAAAAAGAGAATGGGTTTTAAAAGCATTTAGAGGAGAAGTGGTTGACCGTGTACCTGTAGGTTTTTGGCACCACTTTACATCAGAAGAGGAATGGTTAAAGGGATTTTCCAATCCTGTGATTATTGAAAAGAACATACAAGGTCACAAACGTTTTATCCGTGACCTACATCCAGACTTTATCAAGTTGATGAGTGATGGCTATTTTGCTTATCCAAATCCAGTTATTGCCAAAGGAAAGTCACTCCAAGAGTTGGCAGAGATTCAACCTCTGGGTGAAGATCATCCGTGGATTAGAGAGCAGGTAGAATTAGTGAAGAAGATTAAGCAGGAGTTTACGGAAGATATTGTTGCTATTTACAATATTTTTGCGCCTGTGACCTACCTCAAATGGTTACTTGGAGAAGTGTCTGGTGGAGATGATCTCATTGCAGATTTCTTAGTTCAAGATTCTCAGAAATTGAAAAAAGTCCTTGATGTGATTGCGCAAGATATCGCTAGCTTGAGTCAAGCTATTATTAAAGATGCAGGAGCAGACGGTATTTATCTCAGTGTGCAAAGTATTCAGGATGCGCGTGTTTCTGCTGAAGCCTATCAGGAGATTATTGCGCCGAGTGAACTGACTGTTTTAAAAGCGGCTAAGTCGGTTGGTGGGGTAAATATCCTTCATATCTGTGGCTATGAAGGAGCTCGAAACGATATTCATATCTTTGCCGACTATCCAGCTCATGTTTTTAACTGGGCAGTTGGTCCAGAAGGAATTAGCCTAAAAGAAGGTCGTGAGATTTTCAAGGGTCGTGCTGTTCTGGGAGGATTTGAAAACGGTGAAGATGGCCTTCTTTATCGAGGCAGTAAGGAAGAAATTCAAGCTGAAACCAAACGATTGGTAGAAGAAACAGGAAAAGAGGGCTTCATACTTGGAGCAGATTGTACCATTCCGAGTGATATTGCAGTGGAGCGTATCCAGTGGGTGAGAGAGGCATTAGATAAATAAAGGAGAAGAATATGAGTAAGAAAACATGGATTATTGGTGGAGTTGCGGTTGCGGCAGTGCTTGGAGCAACGATTATTGGTAGAACTTTGGCGGGAGCATCTGCTAAAGGTGCAGATGCAGTTTCATCTGGACAAGTAACAACTTTAAAAGTTGCCCATACTCAAAACTATGTCCCTTATGATTTTATTGACGAAAAAGGGGAATCAGATGGTTATGAAGTCGCTGTTTTAAAGGCGGTTGATGAGAAATTAGCAGATTATAAATTTGAGTATACTGGAACTAGTGATGATGATCTCTTGATTGGACTTGAGTCTGGCAAGTACGATATTGGAACTAAAGGTGCTTGGTATACAGATGAACGGGCTAAGAAATTTATTATTCCATCTGAGCCAGTAGGAGCCAGCATTATTGGTTTTACTGTTAGAAAAGAAGATGAAGCCAAATATAAGAATATTGATGATTTTGCCAAAAATAAAGGAAAATTAGTACCCATCTCTCCTCAAAATGCCCAGTGGAATGTCATCAATAGTTATAACGAGAAGCATAAGGATACACCAATTGAGTTGACAGCTGCTGAATCCTTCAAGGTGGCAGATGCTTATGCTTGGGTTTTAGAAGGACGATATGATGCCTTCTTTGATATCAAGTTATCTTTTGAAAAAGCAGTGACAGCAGAGGATGGTTCTTACCACCAATATGCGGACAAACTTAGCTGGTTCCCTTATAAAGGAATCCCAACCTATCCATTGATTCACCGTGATGAAAAGGGTGAGAAGTTTGCTAAAGAGTATGAAAAAGCTATTAAAGAATTAAAAGAAGACGGTACTTTAGCTAAGCTTTCTCAAAAATACTTTAAAGAAGACGTCTTTAGCTACGTTGATAAAGATTAGATGAACAATCAGGAATGTTATACTCTTCGAAAATCTCTTCAAACCGCGTCAACGACGCCTTGCCGTAGGTATGGTTACTGACTTCGTCAGTTCTATCCACAACCTCAAAACACTGTTTTGAGCAACCTGTGGCTAGTTTGCTTTTTGATTTTCATTGAGTATTAGAAAGAGGTTTATATGGTTTCATATGATTTTTCAAGAGTGTTCCAATTTTTACCAACCTTATGGCAGGCTCTTCCGATGACCTTGTCCATTCTCTTTTTTACTACAATCCTTGGTTCCCTTTTCGGTGGCTTACTGGCTTGGGCTCAAGTGGGAGAAGATAAGACTTTTGCAGGTCTTTCTAAGGGTTATATTTTCACTCTTCGCTGTACTCCTCCTATTGTTTTACTATTCCTTGTCTTTTATGGTTTACCTGAATTTTTAAAATGGTGGTTGAATTTAGATATCAACAACTGGTCTAAGACGGTCTTCGTCTTATTCACCATGGTCTTGCTATTTGCGGCTATCATTGCAGAAGTGTTTAAGGCTTCTTATCAGGCAATTCCCAAAGGTCAGATGGAAGCTGGAGTCAGTATTGGTCTGACCCCTAGTCAGACATTTTGGAGAATCATTTTTCCTCAGGCTTTTCAAGTGGCTCTTCCAAATATGACGACCGCTATTCTAAATTTGATGCGGGACGCTGCCCTAGCATATACGATTGGTTTTGTGGATGTCATGGGGGCTGGGAATCTCTTAATCAGTCGTAATTTGGGGAATTACTCTCTTGAAACCTATACAGCGGTTGCCATTCTTTATTGGGGTGTAGCCTTAGCTGTTTCCTTCTTGAGTCGCTTGTTAGAAAAATCTTTGGAAACGAAAGGGAGATAGGATATGGATTTAGACTATATTGCAAAAACCTTTTTAGAGACCTTAAAAGGGGTACCGACCACCTTGATTATCATGATTGTAGCCATGGTCTTAAGTTTTCTACCAGCCTTGTTTTTAGCTCTGGGACAAATATATAAAGTCAAAGGTGTTCGAACTTTCTCTCTCGTGTATCTAGCTTTTATAAGAGCAACACCTCCGATTTTGCTGATTCTTTTCTTTTATAGTTTGTTTCCGAGTTTGCTCAATCAATTTCTCAAAAGCATAGGAAGTGATGTTGATATCTTTAAACTCAATCCGATCTATTATGCTTTTATTATCTATAGTTTGATGACGACAGGTAGTTTATCAGAAATCTTACGTTCGGCTATTTTGACTGTGGATAAGGGACAATTAGAAGCTGCACAAGCGATTGGCTTAACCACTAGTCAAGCTTATGTGAGGATTATTTTTCCACAGGCCTTGCGATCAGCCCTGCCCAATCTGGCTAATCTAGTTATAAATATTGTAAAAGGAACCTCTTTGGTCTTTGTGATGACCATTAAGGATATTACAGCTATTGCCCGTGTTGAAGCATCTTATGGTTATCAGTATTTTGAATCCTATTTTGTGATCTTTTTACAGTACATTCTTATTTGCGGATTGATTCAATGGGGCTTTTCAATCTTAGAGAAACGCTATATTCGAAGAGAACAGGGACAAGTAGTGCCCCGTACAGGTTTAGCATAGGAGGAGACAATGTTACAAGTAGAACATGTTGCAAAAAAATTTGGAGACAGACAAGTCTTAGAAGATGTTAATCTCAAGGTCAACCAAGGGGATGTGGTTGTAATATTGGGGCCATCTGGATCAGGTAAAACGACTTTTCTCAGATGTCTCAATCATTTAGAAAAAGCCGATAGTGGCTCTTTGAAGCTTGCTGACAAAGACTACGATCTTGGCAAATTGACCAAAAAAGATATTTTAGAAATTCGCCAGAAGACCGCCTTTGTTTTTCAACATTATAATTTATTTGCTAATAAAACGGCCTTGGAAAATATTTTGGAGGGCCTGGTGATTGCTCGGAAAATTCCTAAGGAAGAAGCAACTAAACGTGCGGAAGTTGCCTTAGAAAAGGTTGGTTTACTAGCTTATAAAGATTATTATCCTTCTCAGCTTTCTGGAGGTCAGCAACAACGAATCGGTATTGCCCGTGCCATCGCTGTGAAACCAGAGGTCATTTTATTAGATGAGCCGACATCGGCCTTGGATCCAGAGTTGGTAGGGGATGTTTTAGATGTTTTAAAACAGTTAGCTAAAGAAGGAGTTACTATGGTAGTAGTGACACATGAGATGGGTTTTGCTAGAGATGTAGCCAATCATGTCATTTTTATGGATGGCGGGAAAATTGTTGAAGAAAATAATGCCCATGATTTCTTTAGTCGCCCACAGGAAGAACGAACCAAGCAATTTTTGGCACGAATTCTTTCGGATGCGACCTATAGTGTAGAATATATGATTTGATAGATAGGCTTATCAGGGCAAAAATCAATCCCCCGAGCGTTAAGGCTTGGGGGATTGTTCTATAGGAGGGCTAGTTTAGTTCTCTTTTTTGTTTTTTAGTAAGAAACCGAGACCTAGAAGGGTGAGGAGACTAATTCCTGCAAACAGGAGTTTGTGATCGTTTTTGGTTCCTGTATTTGGAAGTTCAGCTTGTTTAGCTAGGGGGGCAGGTTTATTTTCCTTGCTAGAGTTTTCTACCGATTCGTTTTGAACCGCCTCTTTTACAGATGATGCTTGTGCTTCTTGTGTTGGTTGTGAAG
This sequence comes from Streptococcus bouchesdurhonensis, assembly GCF_948472335.1. The sequence continues at coordinate 13,846 of NZ_CAOKTW010000014.1, forward strand.
TTTGTGAATCAGTTGTAGCTTGGCTAGGTTTATTTTCCGCATCGGCTACTTTTGCATCTGGTTTTGCAGAATCAGGTTTAGCCTGTGGAGCTGGAGTTTGCTGTTCCGGTTTGACTACTCGGTTTGGAATATTGTCTTGGATATTATATTGCCCTTGTTCTTGTTTTAAGCTAGAAAGGTCAAATTCTGGTTTTTCTTCCACAGCTGGGGCAACGATGGCACCACCTTGAGAGACTCGAAGAACAGTAGCTGTAAGGGCATTTAATTTCAAGCCTTTTTCAGTCCACTCAAGTCCTTTAGGGTTGGCAATTCCTACTGGTCCTGCTTGGTTTTCATCTGCCAAAACTTCAGCATTTCTGAGGTGGGCAAAGGCAGTTCCCAAATTAAATTCGCGAGCTTTTTCATCCGCATTGACAAAGACTGCGTAGATATCACCGTTTGGAGCAGTGATTTGGTAGCCAATTACCACGTCCTCTTTTGCCACACCATTTTGGCCTGGAACAGTGATGAGGTGGACACGGTCTTTGATATCTTGGAGACTCTTAAGTCGGAAGGCATCTGTAGATTGACGAAGGGCAATCAAACCTTTCATATAGTCACGGCTCTTGACATTTTCAGGATAAGCTTTACCATCTGTAGCCTTAGTCCAGTCAAACTTGTTAATAGCATCACTCGAATCGTAAGAGTCATGGATGAAGTAAGGATAGTCAAATGGATTGCCATCCTTATCACGCAACAAGTGAGATTTGTTTGGAACCTTATCCTCCGCTACTGGAGTCTTGTAGGCTGGGTCACGGAATTGTTTGGTGCGACCATATTCCTGACCAGAGTGAATAAATGGAGTTCCTTGAGCTGTCAAAACCATGAGATTTCCAAGTCGCAAACGACGATGAATTTCAGCATAGTTTTCAGCCTTGCTTGGGTCTTTTTTGATAGACTGGGCAATGATGTCAAAGAGGGTCAAGTTATCATGGGCTGCGATATACTGGATAACATCTCCAGGACTATCAGCTTCAAAGTTGGTTGGCTGAGCAATGAGATTTTTAAAAATAGTGTTGATATCACGCTTGCCACCTGTGATAAAGGCAGGTTGACCTTCGTTTGGATAACCAGACTTGAGGTTGTTACGGATGTCATCTGAGAAGACAGCGACAGTATCGGTATGTTTCATCCAATCTTGGTCAGCAGCTTTAGTAGGCATGTTCTCATCACCAGCATAGGTTCTCCAACCTTCACCAAGCATGATTAAGTGTGGATTGAGGGCGCGTGCGGCCTTGTACGCTTCTTCAATAGAAGCTGCATCATGGTCTCCCATCATATCGAAGCGGAATCCATCCACTTTGTAGGTATCAACTAGATATTTGATAGAGTCAACTAGGAGTCGTTTGGTCATATGGTGGGTTGTCCCCAAGCGTCCACCACCAAAGCTAGTGCGAGGTGTCCCATCAGCATCCATAAAGTGGTAGTAGTTTGGCTCTAAATCTTCAAAGATATCGACCTTGGCTGTATGGTTATACACTACATCTAGGATAGCTCCCATACCACGTTTGTGGATCTCGTTGATGAGGTTTTTAAATTCTGCGATTCGTTTTTCTGGATTTTTAGGATCGCTTGAATACATACCAGTCAAGGAGAAGTAGTTTTGAGGATCATATCCCCAGTTATAGTTGCTGTTGCTTGAAGCGTAGTCAGACAAGCGTTCATGGTTTTTCAATTCATTGACAAAGTAGTAAGACAAGACGGGAAGGAGCTGGATGTGGGTTACACCCAAGTCTTTGAGGTAGTCTAGTTTTTCAATAAAGGCTTCAAAGGTACCAAATGGTTTGGTCAAGTCTTTTGCGATAGCGGGATCTGAAGTGAAGTCACGCACATGAGCTTCGTAGATAACGGCATCTTCACGAGTCTTGAAGTTGTGAATCTTACCATAAGTCAAGTCTTGAGGTCCTAGTTTGGCTGGATCTACAAAGGCGGCTTTAGCCACTTTATGGGAAGCGTCTGTTTTTGCAAGATCACTATTCCAAGCAGCGAGGGACTTAGCGTAAGGATCGAGTGCAAGAACAGTTTTACCTTGACGTTCAATTTGGTATTGATAATAGTAGCCAGTGAAATCTGTGATTCCTAATTTATTTGTGCTATCTAGAGTTTGTTTCCAAGTTCCTCTTTCCCCTTTTTCAAGAGCGACAGTTCCAACCACTTTTTCAGGGTCATTCTTGTCGTAGACAACGACAGAAACCTTATCAGCACTTGGTGACCAAAGGGTTAAATCAACCTGTTTTCCTTCTTCTTTTAAGTCAGCTCCAAGTTTGCCATCATAACTGTATGTCTCATCTTTAAGTCGCCAGCTTGTTTTGGTAGTGAATTGGTCGGAATTGTAGCTAACAGTATATGGATGTTTTGTGTCCGAGAAATCTCCGCTGTAGGTCACTTTCTTACCAGCTTCATCTATTGCAACATCAGTAATAGCTACTTTGTTTCCTAGGTGATTAGTGATGTTAGAGTGTTTGAGGATATCCTCTTTTTTAGCACCGACAAGTGTTGAAAAACTACTCTCAATGCTAGAAGTACCTACGTGTTGGGCTCCTGTCATGCGGATATCGTGCACATAGTAGGGGTTGGTGTAGATGGTTTCATCATCGTCTTTGAGGAAAATTTGGCTATGATTTTTTAAATCTGTGAACTTATAATCTTCTTTACGGATTTTCACATCGTCTCCTTGTTTGTTTCTGTCTAGTAATAAAAATCCAAGGTCTTTAGCTGCATCTTTGAGTGGAATATCGATATAACGACCATATTTGCCTGTAGCCGTAAAGTCTGTTCCGTTAGGCCATTCACCACTACTTGGCTCTTTCACATCTCCCCAGTACCAGAGAGATTTCTTGTCATAGTTGCCATCTGTGCGGTAGTAGTTGACGCGAACAGTTCCTGCAGGCTGTGGTTCGTAAGAGAAAACCTTGTTATCTTGGTCCAACCAAGCCTCATTCATCTTTGGTGCCAGTTTTTCTACCGATTTATCTCCGGTTAGATTTTTCCCAGCTGTATTATTGATGAGGAAGCTAATTTTCTTGGCTTGTTCTCCCTTTAATTTGACATCTAGGTAGTAGCCGTAGTCATCTTTTTTGGCATCTTTAAAGGATAAGGCTCCGTTAGGCCAATTTTCAGATGGTTTTTCAACATCGTCCCAAGTCCATAGTCCTTGAGCATCCTTGTTTTCTTCAGGAAGCTTTTTGACATGGATACGGAAGTAGTTGTCTTCTATTGGTTCTTCTGCCTTAGTTTCAGTCGTTACTGGACTCGTAGAAGTAGTTGGTTCACTTGAACGATCTTGTCCGGTTTGTGGGGCTGAATCGGCTGGTGTTGTAGCAGGAGTGGGTACCTCTGTTGCAGCTTTTTCTTCTTTTTTCTCTAGGGAAGCGTTTGCACTATCAGGTGAAGAAAAATCGCTTTCGTTCTTGCCAGCGATGTTTGTTGCATCAGTAAGAGGTTGAGTAAGGGAGGTTGTATTTCTGTTGCTGGGTTCGTTAGTGGTTGGTGTATTTTCGTTTGCTGAGATAGTTGGTGTAGCCATGGCAAGCAGAATAAGGCTTGCTCCAATAAGGACAGAACCAGTTCCATTTTTGAGGGAGCGGATGCTGTAAACCATTTTTTTCTCAGTTTGAGATGGTATTTTTCTCATAATGATTCTCCAATCAATAAATTTCTATCATCAGTATAGCACTTAGTAAAATAAGATGCAAGCGTTTTCCCAAAATTAAAATAAAAGAAAAAATCGCAACAAATTTTGTTACGATTAAGCCAGTCTTTCTTTATGAATTTGAGAAGCAAGAATGTGAAGGTTATGAAATAATTCTGAAGTAGAGAAGTTACGATTATAGATAATTGGTTTAGGAGAGTTGGTGACAGGAAAGGTAGTGATAACAATATCGTGAGGAATTTGATTGAGAACTGAGAAAGAAATCGTAGATTCTTCCCAAGAATCAAAGAGATAGAGATTATTGCCGTAGTGAGCAAGGGTGTCGATAAGGTTTTGTGCGTGATGACTATCCAGATGACTAATGACTAAAACTCGTATTTTGGGAAGTTTTTGAAGTAATTGGACTAAAATTCGCTGCCCTTGGATAGAAAAGGTGTAGACAAGTTCTTGTAGCTTACTTGGGTGATTTTCTAGCCCCATTTCATTCAGGTAAGATTGGAATTTGTGTTGACTGACTTCAAATAGTTTTGGAAATTCTACTTGATAACTGCTTAAAATTTGGGATTTCTGTCTGTCGAGAGACTGGTTACTGAGTAAATGAAAGAAATCAGATTGGGCAGTGTAGTGGAGGAGCCAAATCAATTCCTCGTGATTTTCAATCTGTAGGTGAAATTCTTTAGATAATTCTTCTAAAATTTGACTCAATAAACGATAGGATTTTTGAATCTGATGAATGTCACCTAGTGCTCCATTGTTAGGATTGTTTGTAATTTGAGGAGATTTTATTGGGTTTGAAAATAGCTGTTCTAGTGTTTCCTTTGTAGGTTCAAAATGGAGTTTTTTAGCCAGCTTTTTGATATCTTGTTCAAACTGGGGAATTTGCATCAGAGAGCTGTAGTGACTGGTTAAAAGAGGAGTAGGATTTTCAATCAAATGACTCTTATTAAAGCGCTCCAGATTGATAGCTAGAGTGTATTTGATTTGTCGTAAACTACTGAGGTTGGGTGAAACTTGTTGGGCGTCCAAAAATAGCTGAATCAAGTGAGTGAGTGATTCTTCAGAAATAGAAGGGAAGGGCCAATCAAGAAAGTCGTAACTTTGGCTAAAGTAGTCTAGATAAAAGGCACGAATGCCCTCTTCTTCTCCCTCCATGACTAAAGGGGAAAGTTGGATACTGATGCCATAATGTTGTGGAAGTTTAGTATTTAGATGTTGGATGATTTCCTGAACTCGTTCGCAACTCATCACAAGTTCTTGACACATTTGCACGAGTGATTGTCCCTCATTGAAAAACAACTGGTTCAAAAAAGAATAGGTTTCAGATTGTTTAAAAATCGCAATCCTGGGATCCAAGGTGTTTTGGACTTCAAACTGCAATTGAATGCCTTTTTTTCTTGATTGAAGCAGGAGGTTAGGAAACAATTGCTCAAGCTTAAAAAGGTGTTCTTGCAATTCTTCGATTGAAAAATTCAGCTTCTCAACTAAGACTGGAATTTCTATCCAATCATGGTGTTTGGTTAATTCTTCCAGTAAGAATAGCAAGTCTTGTTCAGTTTTAGACAGTAAGATATTCATCATAAACCTCCCTATATATTTATACATATATATTAAAATAAAGGCCTGGTAAAGTCAAGAAAAACAACCTAGGATAAAATAGGAAAATCGTAATTTACTATATTTTTATTGAACGATTGAACCGAAAATGAAGTTTGCAAAGTGATTGTTGAATTTAATTTTTTATAGGAAAAGATTTTGTCAAAAATTCATCAATCCCCTTGAAAAATCTAGCTAAATAGGGTATAATATGAATAATCATTTGTCGTAGGTTTTGTCTGAAATATTGTCCAGACAAGGCTCACAGCAGTTAAATCTTCTGAAAAAGTCAGATTTAGCTGCTCTTTTTGTGCTTTTTTTCAGGATTTTGCGTGTTTGTAACAAAGACTTAAAGATTCTGAAAATTTATCAAGAGGACACGGTGATAGGGGTTTTTAAAACCATATGACGATTAGAAAAGCCTGATTGACAAGGCTTGGAACTTATTTACAAAGGAGAATCATCTTGGCAGGACATGACGTTCAATACGGGAAACATCGTACCCGTCGTAGTTTTTCAAGAATCAAAGAAGTTCTTGACTTACCAAATTTGATTGAAATTCAAACTGACTCATTCAAAGATTTCCTAGACCACGGTCTTAAGGAAGTGTTTGAAGATGTATTGCCAATTTCAAACTTCACAGACACAATGGAGTTGGAATTTGTTGGATATGAAATCAAGGAACCCAAATATACGCTGGAAGAAGCTCGTATCCACGATGCTAGCTACTCAGCACCAATTTTTGTAACCTTCCGCTTGATCAATAAAGAAACAGGCGAAATCAAAACCCAAGAAGTTTTCTTTGGTGATTTCCCGATCATGACAGAAATGGGTACTTTCATCATCAATGGTGGTGAACGTATTATCGTTTCTCAGTTGGTCCGCTCACCAGGTGTTTACTTTAATGATAAAGTTGATAAAAATGGTAAAGTGGGCTACGGTTCAACGGTTATCCCTAACCGTGGAGCTTGGTTGGAACTTGAAAGCGATTCAAAAGACATCGCCTACACTCGTATCGACCGTACTCGTAAGATTCCATTTACAACCTTGGTTCGTGCGCTTGGTTTCTCAGGTGATGATGAAATCTTTGATATCTTTGGTGACAGCGAATTGGTTCGCAACACTGTTGAAAAAGATATCCACAAGAACCCAATGGACTCTCGTACAGACGAAGCTTTGAAAGAAATTTACGAACGCCTTCGTCCGGGTGAGCCTAAGACTGCTGAAAGCTCACGTAGCTTGCTTGTAGCTCGTTTCTTTGATCCACGTCGCTATGATTTAGCAGCAGTTGGTCGTTACAAGATCAATAAAAAACTCAATGTTAAAACACGCTTGCTTAACCAAACAATTGCTGAACCATTGGTAGATCCTGAAACAGGAGAAATCTTGGTAGAAGCTGGTACAATCATGACTCGTAGTGTGATTGAAAGCATTGAAAGCCATTTGGATGGTGATTTGAACAAGATTGTTTACATTCCGAATGATGCAGCGGTTGTGACTGATCCAGTTGTTCTTCAAAAATTCAAGGTTGTTGCACCAACTGATCCAGACCGTGTCGTAACGATTATCGGTAATGCTAATCCAGATGACAAGGTTCGTATCGTCACTCCTGCAGATATTCTTGCTGAGATGAGCTACTTCCTCAACTTGGCTGAAGGACTTGGCCGTGTAGATGATATCGACCATCTTGGAAACCGTCGTATCCGTGCAGTTGGTGAATTACTTGCCAACCAAGTACGTCTTGGACTTTCTCGTATGGAACGTAATGTCCGTGAACGTATGTCTGTTCAGGACAACGAAGTCTTGACACCACAACAAATCATCAATATCCGTCCTGTAACAGCTGCGGTTAAAGAATTCTTTGGTTCATCACAGTTGTCACAGTTCATGGACCAACACAACCCGCTTTCTGAGTTGTCTCACAAACGCCGTTTGTCAGCCTTAGGACCTGGTGGTTTGACACGTGACCGTGCTGGATATGAAGTCCGTGACGTGCACTACACTCACTATGGTCGTATGTGTCCAATCGAGACACCTGAAGGACCTAACATCGGTTTGATCAATAACTTGTCATCTTACGGACACTTGAACAAATATGGTTTTGTTCAAACACCATACCGTAAAGTTGACCGTGAAACAGGTGTTGTTACAAATGAAATCGTTTGGTTGACAGCCGATGAAGAAGATGAATATACTGTAGCGCAGGCTAATTCTCGTCTAAATGAAGATGGAACCTTTGCTGAGAAAGTTGTCATGGGACGTCACCAAGGGGTCAACCAAGAGTATCCAGCTAATGTTGTTGACTATATGGACGTTTCACCAAAACAGGTAGTTGCCGTTGCGACAGCATGTATTCCTTTCTTGGAAAACGATGACTCCAACCGTGCCCTCATGGGAGCCAACATGCAACGTCAGGCTGTGCCATTGATCAATCCTCAGGCACCTTACGTTGGTACTGGTATGGAATACCAAGCAGCCCACGACTCTGGAGCGGCTGTGATTGCTCAGTATGATGGTAAAGTTACTTACGCAGATGCTGACAAGGTAGAAGTACGCCGTGAAGATGGTTCATTGGACGTTTACCACATCCAAAAATTCCGTCGTTCAAACTCAGGTACTGCCTACAACCAACGCACTCTCGTAAAAGTTGGCGATGTCGTTGAAAAAGGTGATTTCATCGCTGACGGACCTTCTATGGAAAATGGAGAAATGGCGCTTGGACAAAACCCAATCGTTGCCTACATGACTTGGGAAGGTTACAACTTCGAGGATGCCGTTATCATGAGCGAACGCTTGGTGAAAGACGATGTCTATACATCTGTTCACCTTGAAGAATACGAATCAGAAACACGCGATACAAAGCTTGGGCCTGAAGAAATTACTCGTGAAATTCCAAACGTTGGTGAAGATGCTCTTAAAGACCTTGACGAAATGGGTATTATCCGTATCGGAGCTGAGGTTAAAGAAGGTGACATTCTTGTAGGTAAAGTAACACCTAAGGGTGAGAAAGACCTTTCGGCTGAAGAACGCCTCTTGCACGCTATCTTCGGAGACAAGTCTCGTGAGGTGCGTGACACTTCTCTTCGTGTACCACACGGTGCCGATGGTGTCGTTCGTGATGTGAAGATCTTTACACGTGCAAATGGAGATGAGTTGCAATCAGGTGTTAACATGCTGGTTCGTGTCTACATCGCTCAAAAACGTAAGATCAAGGTCGGAGATAAGATGGCCGGACGTCACGGAAACAAAGGGGTTGTCTCTCGTATTGTTCCTGTAGAAGACATGCCTTACCTTCCAGACGGAACTCCAGTCGATATCATGTTGAACCCACTTGGGGTGCCATCACGTATGAATATAGGTCAGGTTATGGAGCTCCACCTTGGTATGGCTGCACGTACTCTTGGTATCCACATCGCAACACCAGTCTTTGACGGAGCAAGTTCTGAAGACCTTTGGTCAACTGTTAAAGAAGCAGGTATGGATAGCGATGCCAAAACCATCCTTTACGATGGACGTACTGGTGAACCATTTGATAACCGTGTTTCTGTCGGAGTCATGTACATGATCAAACTTCACCACATGGTTGATGATAAATTGCACGCGCGTTCAGTCGGACCGTACTCAACCGTTACTCAACAACCACTCGGAGGTAAAGCTCAGTTTGGTGGACAACGTTTCGGTGAGATGGAGGTTTGGGCTCTTGAAGCCTACGGTGCCTCAAATGTCCTTCAAGAAATCTTGACTTACAAGTCTGACGATATCAACGGACGTTTGAAAGCTTATGAAGCTATTACAAAAGGAAAACCAATTCCAAAACCAGGTGTTCCAGAATCCTTCCGAGTTCTTGTGAAAGAATTGCAATCTCTTGGTCTTGACATGCGTGTCCTTGACGAAGATGATCAAGAAGTGGAACTTCGCGACTTGGATGAAGGAATGGACGAAGATGTCATCCACGTAGATGACCTTGAAAAAGCCCGCGAAAAAGCAGCACAAGAGGCAAAAGCAGCCTTTGAAGCTGAAGAAGCTGAAAAAGCAACAAAAGCGGAAGCAACAGAAGAAGCTGCTGAACAAGAATAAGCAGTTCACTTAGAATAGAAAGGGAAGAAATAGTGGTTGATGTAAATCGTTTTAAAAGTATGCAAATCACCCTAGCTTCTCCAAGTAAAGTCCGTTCATGGTCTTATGGAGAAGTCAAAAAACCTGAAACAATCAATTACCGTACCTTGAAACCAGAACGTGAAGGTCTCTTTGATGAAGTTATCTTTGGACCTACAAAAGACTGGGAATGTGCTTGTGGTAAGTACAAACGCATTCGTTACAGAGGGATTGTTTGTGACCGTTGTGGGGTTGAAGTAACGCGTACAAAAGTTCGTCGTGAGCGTATGGGGCACATCGAGTTGAAAGCTCCTGTATCTCACATCTGGTACTTCAAGGGGATTCCAAGCCGTATGGGCTTGACCCTTGATATGAGCCCTCGTGCCCTCGAGGAAGTTATCTACTTTGCGGCTTATGTGGTGATTGATCCTAAGGATACACCACTTGAGCACAAGTCTATCATGACAGAGCGCGAATACCGTGAGCGCTTGCGTGAGTATGGTTATGGATCGTTCGTTGCCAAGATGGGTGCCGAAGCTATCCAAGACCTTTTAAAACAAGTAGATCTTGAAAAAGAAATTGCTGAACTCAAAGAAGAGTTGAAAACAGCGACTGGACAAAAACGTGTCAAAGCAATCCGTCGTTTGGATGTTTTAGATGCCTTTTACAAGTCTGGAAACAAACCTGAATGGATGATTCTCAACATCCTTCCGGTTATTCCACCAGATCTTCGTCCAATGTTGCAGTTGGATGGTGGCCGTTTTGCCTCATCTGACCTGAATGACCTTTACCGCCGTGTTATCAACCGTAACAACCGTTTGGCTCGTTTGCTCGAGTTGAATGCACCAGGTATTATCGTTCAAAATGAGAAGCGTATGCTTCAAGAAGCGGTTGACGCTTTGATTGACAATGGTCGTCGTGGTCGTCCAATCACAGGACCAGGTAGCCGTCCACTGAAATCATTGAGTCACATGCTCAAAGGGAAACAGGGACGTTTCCGTCAAAACTTGCTCGGTAAACGTGTTGACTTCTCAGGACGTTCCGTTATCGCCGTTGGTCCAACTCTTAAGATGTACCAATGTGGTGTGCCACGTGAAATGGCGATCGAGCTCTTTAAACCATTTGTGATGCGTGAAATCGTTGCACGTGATATCGTGCAAAACGTCAAAGCTGCTAAACGCTTGGTGGAACGTGGAGATGAGCGTATCTGGGATATTCTTGAAGAAGTGATCAAAGAACACCCAGTGCTTTTGAACCGCGCACCGACCCTTCACCGTTTGGGGATCCAAGCCTTCGAGCCAGTCTTGATTGATGGTAAGGCCCTTCGCTTGCACCCACTTGTCTGTGAAGCCTATAATGCCGACTTTGACGGAGACCAAATGGCCATCCACGTACCGCTTTCAGAAGAAGCCCAAGCAGAAGCACGTATCTTGATGCTTGCTGCTGAGCACATCTTGAACCCGAAAGATGGTAAACCAGTTGTTACTCCATCTCAGGACATGGTTTTGGGTAACTACTACTTGACTATGGAAGAAGCTGGTCGTGAAGGTGAAGGAATGGTCTTCAAAGACCGTGACGAAGCGGTTATGGCTTACCGTAATGGTTATGTTCACCTCCACTCACGTGTTGGTATTGCAACAGATAGCCTCAACAAACCATGGACAGAAGAGCAAAAACATAAAGTTTTGCTTACAACAGTTGGTAAAATCCTCTTCAACGATATCATGCCAGAGGGTCTACCATACTTGCAAGAGCCAAACAATGCCAACTTGACAGAAGGCGTTCCAGCTAAATATTTCTTGCCACTTGGTGGAGATATCAAAGAAGCAATCAGCAAACTTGAACTCAACCCTCCATTCAAGAAGAAAAATCTTGGAAATATCATCGCTGAAATCTTCAAACGTTTCCGTACGACAGAAACTTCTGCTCTACTTGACCGTATGAAGAACCTCGGTTACCACCACTCAACTCTTGCAGGATTGACAGTGGGTATTGCCGATATTCCAGTCGTTGACGACAAGGCTGAAATCATTGAAGAATCACACAAACGTGTAGAACAAATCACAAAACAATTCCGTCGTGGTATGATTACAGACGACGAGCGTTACAATGCTGTTACAGCTGAATGGCGTGCTGCCCGTGAAAAACTAGAGAAACGCTTGATTGCTAACCAAGATCCGAAGAATCCAATCGTTATGATGATGGACTCTGGAGCCCGTGGTAACATCTCAAACTTCTCACAGCTTGCCGGTATGCGTGGTCTGATGGCGGCTCCGAACGGACGTATCATGGAATTGCCAATCCTTTCAAACTTCCGCGAAGGTTTGTCAGTACTCGAAATGTTCTTCTCAACTCACGGTGCCCGTAAAGGTATGACCGATACGGCCCTTAAGACAGCCGACTCAGGTTACTTGACTCGTCGTTTGGTTGACGTTGCCCAAGACGTTATCATCCGTGAGGACGACTGTGGAACAGACCGTGGTCTCTTGATCCGTTCTATCGCAGAAGGAAAAGAGATGATCGAGTCTCTCGAAGAGCGTCTCAATGGTCGTTACACTAAGAAAACTGTTAAACATCCAGAAACTGGTGCAGTTATTATCGGTCCAAATGAGTTGATTACAGAAGACAAGGCGCGTGAAATTGTCAATGCTGGTGTGGAAGAAGTGACTATCCGCTCTGTATTTACATGTAACACTCGTCACGGTGTCTGCCGTCACTGTTATGGTATCAACTTGGCGACTGGTGATGCGGTTGAAGTTGGTGAAGCAGTTGGA
>NZ_CAOKTW010000015.1:0-23977 GCF_948472335.1 Streptococcus bouchesdurhonensis
CATTTTTGTCCCAGCAGTTGTTATTTTAGGGATTGTGACCTTTTGGGTTTGGTTTGTCTTGCTCAGGGATAGTGTGGTCGTACTTGGAGCTAGCTTTGTATCCTCTCTTCTCTACGGAGTGGCGGTTTTGATTATCGCCTGTCCTTGTGCCTTGGGACTCGCAACACCGACAGCCCTTATGGTAGGGACAGGACGCAGTGCCAAGATGGGAGTTCTCCTCAAAAATGGAATGGTTCTACAGGAAATCCAGAAAGTTCAAACTCTTGTCTTTGATAAGACCGGGACTTTGACGGAAGGGAAACCTGTGGTCACAGATATTATTGGCGACGAGACAGAAGTGCTTGGATTGGCAGCCTCTCTGGAAGAAGCTTCTCAACACCCACTGGCTGAGGCTATTGTTAAGCGAGCGACTGAAACTGGATTTGAGCTTCATACTGTGGAAAATTTCCAAGCCTTGCACGGAAAAGGTGTCTCAGGGCAAATAGCTGGAAAACAAGTTCTGCTTGGAAATGCTAAAATGCTGGATGGTATGGATATTTCAAGTAATTATCAAGATAAACTCGAAGAACTGGAAAAAGAAGCTAAGACAGTTGTATTTTTGGCTGTTGACAATGAAATCAAAGGCTTGCTTGCTTTGCAAGATATTTCCAAGGAAAATGCCAAGCTAGCCATCAGTCAGCTAAAAAAACGTGGCCTTAAAACAGTCATGTTGACAGGAGACAATGCAGGTGTGGCGCGTGCTATTGCAGATCAAATAGGAATCGAAGAGGTCATTGCAGGTGTCTTGCCAGAAGAAAAAGCCCATGAAATCCATAAACTACAAGCGGCTGGCAAAGTAGCCTTTGTTGGGGATGGTATCAATGACGCTCCTGCCCTTAGTGTAGCAGATGTGGGGATTGCTATGGGAGCTGGAACAGATATCGCCATCGAGTCGGCAGATTTAGTGTTGACAACCAATAACCTCCTAGGAGTGGTTCGTGCCTTTGACATGAGTAAGAAAACTTTTAATAGAATTCTGCTCAATCTTTTCTGGGCCTTTATCTACAATGTCGTTGGAATTCCGATAGCAGCAGGAGTCTTTTCAGGTGTTGGACTGGCCCTCAACCCAGAACTGGCAGGTCTAGCCATGGCCTTTAGTTCAGTATCTGTTCTGACCAGTTCCCTTCTGCTAAATTTTAGTAAAATAGACTAAAAGTAATGACTAGTTTCCTTTGTTATAAAACAGGAATGATAGCACTTTCAAAACTGTATTAGAATAGAAAGTAGAGAGTTTTGAGCAGATTTTTAGAAAAGTCAACATAAATATGATATAGTGGAATAGTAAAAATTTGGAGAACGTTTCCAATTCTATGTAATCGTATTCTCCAAGTCTAAAAAATTGAAGGAGAGTTATCACTATGACTCAAGGAAAAATTACTGCATCTGCAGCAATGCTTAACGTATTGAAAACATGGGGCGTAGATACAATCTACGGTATCCCATCAGGAACACTCAGCTCATTGATGGACGCTTTGGCTGAAGACAAAGATATCCGCTTCTTGCAAGTTCGCCATGAAGAGACAGGTTCTCTTGCAGCGGTTATGCAAGCTAAATTCGGTGGCTCAATCGGGGTTGCAGTTGGTTCAGGTGGTCCAGGTGCGACTCACTTGATTAACGGTGTTTACGATGCAGCTATGGATAACACTCCATTCCTAGCAATCCTTGGATCACGTCCAGTTAATGAATTGAACATGGATGCTTTCCAAGAATTGAACCAAAACCCAATGTACAACGGTATCGCTGTATACAACAAACGCGTAGCTTACGCTGAGCAATTACCAAAAGTAATCGACGAAGCTTGCCGTGCTGCAGTCTCTAAAAAAGGTCCAGCTGTTGTTGAAATCCCAGTAAACTTTGGTTTCCAAGAAATCGACGAAAACTCATACTATGGATCAGGTTCATACGAGCGTTCATTTATCGCTCCTGCTTTGAACGAAGTTGAAATCGACAAAGCTGTTGAAATCTTGAACAATGCTGAACGTCCAGTTATCTATGCTGGTTACGGTGGTGTTAAAGCTGGTGAAGTGATCACTGAATTGTCACGTAAAATCAAAGCACCAATTATCACAACTGGTAAAAACTTTGAAGCTTTCGAATGGAACTATGAAGGTTTGACAGGTTCTGCTTACCGTGTTGGTTGGAAGCCAGCCAACGAAGTGGTCTTTGAAGCAGACACAGTTCTTTTCCTTGGTTCAAACTTCCCATTTGCTGAAGTTTACGAAGCATTCAAGAACACTGAAAAATTCATTCAAGTTGATATTGACCCTTACAAACTTGGTAAACGTCACGCCCTTGACGCTTCAATCCTTGGTGATGCAGGTCAAGCAGCCAAAGCAATCCTTGACAAAGTGAATCCAGTTGAATCTACTCCATGGTGGCGTGCAAACGTGAAGAACAACCAAAACTGGCGTGATTACATGAACAAACTCGAAGGTAAAACTGAGGGTGAATTGCAATTGTATCAAGTTTACAATGCAATCAACAAACATGCTGATCAAGACGCTATCTACTCAATCGACGTAGGTGACACTACTCAAACATCTACTCGTCACCTTCACATGACACCTAAGAACATGTGGCGTACATCTCCACTCTTTGCGACAATGGGTATTGCCCTTCCTGGTGGTATCGCTGCTAAGAAAGACAATCCAGCTCGCCAAGTATGGAACATCATGGGTGACGGTGCATTCAACATGTGCTACCCAGACGTTATCACAAACGTTCAATACGACCTTCCAGTTATCAACGTTGTCTTCTCAAATGGTAAATATGCCTTCATCAAGGACAAATACGAAGACACAAACAAACACTTGTTTGGTTGTGACTTCTCTAATGCTGACTATGCGAAAATCGCTGAAGCGCAAGGTGCTGTAGGATTTACAGTTGACCGTATCGAAGACATCGATGCAGTTGTTGCAGAAGCTGTTAAACTCAACAAAGAAGGTAAAACTATTGTGATCGATGCTCGCATCACTCCACACCGTCCACTTCCAGTAGAAGTACTTGAATTGGATCCAAAACTTCACTCAGAAGAAGCTATCAAAGCCTTCAAAGAAAAATACGAAGCAGAAGAACTCGTACCATTCCGTCTCTTCTTGGAAGAAGAAGGGTTGCAATCACGCGCAATTAAATAATTCCTCTCGCCGAAAATCAAATATGAAACTTGTAGACTTTATTCTTTGATTTTCATAGAGCGGAACTTTAAAAGATCGGAGCAATCCGGTCTTTTTATGGAGGAGAGTAAATGAATTTAAATCAATTAGATATTATCGTTTCAAATGTTCCCCAAGTCTGTACTGACTTGGAGCATATATTGGATAAAAAGGCAGATTATGCTGATGATGGTTTTGCTCAGTTTACGATTGGCAGTCACTGTCTGATGTTGTCTCAAAATCATTTGGTTCCTTTGGAAAACTTTCAGTCAGGAATCATTATTCATATCGAGGTTGAGGATCTAAATCAGAATTACCAACGTTTAAAAGAGATCGGTGTCGAGATTTTACACGGTCCTTGTGAAACGGATTGGGGAACAGAGTCCTTATTAGTTAAAGGTCCTGCTGGTCTAGTGATTGATTTTTATCGTATGAAATAAGGTGCTTAGTCATTTGACGTTAACCTTAGCTATTTTTAAAACAGAAATTGAGAATACGAACTATTGAAAAGATCGGAGCAATCCGGTCTTTTTATTATAAAGAAATTGCATATAATACTCATATGCTTTCAAAAAGCATTCTAGTCCATCTCCGATTAACGATGGACTTTATCACCTCCTTCTCCAGTCCTTGTATAACATCTTGAAGTTGATTCATGATATCTTCCAATATGGGCATCAACAGCTCCATAACAATAGCGAAATTCTCGTATATAGTGACTATGGACATGTGGACCTACTCCCCATTGGAGCCCAACAAGATCCCAGTTTACTGATTCTACCGAAACCAGCCTCATCTTGGTACATCAAGCGAATCTTACGAAAATGCCTACTGGTTTTAAAGCGCTTTCTTTTCTTCTTGAATTGAGATTTTATTTTTAGACTCGACAATGGTTTGAGAGTCTGCTTTCTTGGGATGTTCTGGATGTGGCCTAATATTTCGCCAACCATGGCGCTTCAAGAGTTGATAGAAGGCATCACGTGTGTAGGAAGAACCTAACTCCTTTGTATAAGCCTGAAATAAGGCATCAATTGTAACAAATTCTCCTGCCTCTGCAGCCTTCAAATGACGGGCAAGAAAGGCTTTCTCTATATATGCATGGTTACGACCACCACGTGTTTCTTGAAGGAGAGAATCGAGTCCGAACTCCTCATATTTTTTTACAGTTGGCCAAATCGTTGTTTGATTACAGCCTAAAAGCTCTATAATCTCTTTATAAGATTTACCCATCAGACGAAATAGAACGATTTGAAGGCGTTTATGATATTTAGCTGTACTAGAGTCTTTTAAAAGTGTTTTGATAGCTTGGATTTCTTCTTTAGTTGATTTCATATTACTACTATATAATGCTTTTTGATTTTAGTTTAGTATTATCGTAGAAAATGGACTCGGTGCTATGGATAAACCGGATGAGAATGGTTATGTAGCAGATGACTATCGGATTACTTACTTAGAGGCCCACATCAAGGCCATGCGAGATGCCATTTACCAAGACGGGGTTGACTTGCTTGGTTATACGACTTGGAGATGTATCGATCCGGTTTCAGCTGGCACAGGGGAAATGAATAAGCGCTATGGCTTTATCTATGTAGATCGAGATAATGTAGGAAATGGGACTCTCAAACGTAGCAAGAAGAAGTCCTTCTATTGGTACAAGGATGTCATTGATAGCAATGGAGCAAGCATCGAGTAGAGCACATTTGTTTACTATTTTTATAAAATCTTCTCCCTGCTTTATAAGATGTAAAAAAGAGTTCAAATGGAACTCTTTTTTTGTTATAATGAAGGAAGAAAGATCAGACAGGAGAATAAAATGTCAGAACCATTATTTTTACAATCAGTGATGCAAGAAAAAATCTGGGGTGGAACCAAGCTACGTGATGAGTTTGGCTACGACATCCCAAGTGAAAAAATCGGAGAATACTGGGTCATCTCAGCCCATCCAAATGGTGTCTCTAAAGTTGCCAATGGTCGTTACGAAGGAACAGACCTAGCTATTTTGTATGCGGAACACCGTGAATTGTTTGGCAATCGTCCTGAGCCTGTATTTCCGCTTTTGACCAAGATCCTCGATGCCAACGACTGGCTCAGTGTCCAAGTTCACCCAGACGATGCTTATGGACTCGAGCATGAAGGCGAACTCGGAAAAACAGAATGCTGGTACATTATCGCAGCGGATGAAGGTTCAGAGATTATCTACGGTCACAATGCCAAGTCAAAAGAAGAACTCCGCCAGCAAATCGAAGCGAAAGACTGGGATGGTCTGTTGACCAAAGTACCAGTTAAAGCTGGAGATTTCTTCTATGTACCAAGTGGCACTATGCATGCTATTGGTGCTGGCATCTTGATTCTTGAAACCCAGCAGTCTAGCGATACCACCTATCGCGTCTATGACTTTGACCGTAAGGATGATAATGGCAACTTGCGTGAACTTCACCTTGAAAAATCTATTGATGTATTAAACATTGGTGAGCCTGCAAATAGCCGTCCTGTAACTGTTAAAGCAGATGATTTGCGTTCCACTCTCCTTGTATCCAATGATTTCTTTGCAGTTTACAAGTGGGAAATCACTGGAAAAGTTGATTTTGAGAAGACAGCTGATTACAGCTTGTTTAGTATCTTAGCTGGTCAAGGTCAACTGACTGTTGATGGAAAAAACTATCCAATCCAAAAAGGCAGCCATTTTATCCTACCAAGTGATGTTGAAGCTTGGACTCTGGAAGGACAAGATTTGGAATTGATTGTTAGCCATCCATAAAAAAGAAAGGGCCTGAGTTTACTACTCAAGTCCTTTTTGATTACATAAATTGGGCGATGAAGACCACGATGATGATGATTGGAATGATGAAACGAAGAAGGAAGAGCCAGACTTGGAAAAGTCCTTGTTTCCATGCCGTTTCATCAAGATGGAGTTCCTCCATTGCAAGAGCCTTTTTAAAGATATAGCCTGTAAAAAGTGAAAGGTAGAGAGCTCCAAATGGCATGAGGAGATTGGAAGCCAAGAAGTCCATAGCGTCAAAGAAGATCTTACCAAAGATGTGAGCATCCGCCATGACACCGTAAGATAGGGCTGAGGGAATGCCAAAGACAAAGGTCAAGATTCCCAAAATGGCACTCCACATGGCACGCTTGCTGTTGTCCTGGTTGGTGATATTGCCCACATTGATTTCCAGCATAACGACGGAAGAAGTGACTGTCGCAAAGAGGAAGA
Organism: Streptococcus bouchesdurhonensis; assembly: GCF_948472335.1. The sequence continues at coordinate 6,403 of NZ_CAOKTW010000015.1, forward strand.
GCAAGAGGAAGAGGATGTAGAAAATGGTTCCAAAAGGCATCTTGTCAAAGAGTTGAGGCAAGACGATAAAGAGTAAGCTCGGTCCCCCTTCAGACTGGATATTGAAGGCTGACATAGCTGGGAAAATGGCGAGACCTGCCATGATGGATACCGAGATATTCATGGCTACGATGGAAATTCCTGATTGGACCAGATTGGTTTTCTTGTCTAAGTAAGAAGCATAGGTCAGCATGGCTGTAACCCCTAGTGAGAGGACAAAGAAAGATTGTCCCAGAGCATAGAGGAGACCAGCACTGGTCAGTTTTGAAAAGTCTGGTTTGAGGAAGTAAAGAACCCCTTCCATGGCATTTGGCAAACTGAGAGAACGACCGATGATGACGACAAAGATGATAAAGAGCAGGGGCATCATGACTTTCGAAGCTCTTTCAATCCCTTTTTGAACCCCACGTGATACAATGAAGATATTCAATAGGATAAAGGTCGCTTGAGCTCCTAGAGCAATGGCTGGATTTGAAATGATCAGACTTCCTGAGAAACAAAATATGGTATAGTAGTTCTATGAATTATGAAGCAAGTAAATAACTAACTGATGCACGATTTAAGCTCCTGGTTGGTGTTCAGCGCACGACTTTTGAAGAGATGTTAGCTGTATTGAAAACAGCTTATCAAGGTAAACACGCAAAAGGGGGACGAAAACCTAAACTAAGCCTAGAATACCTTCTTATGGCGACTTCAATATGTGCGAGAATATCGAACTTATGAACAAATTGCGGCTGATTTTGGTATTCACGAAAGCAACTTAATCCGTCGGAGCCAATGGGTTGAAGTAACTCTTGTTCAAAGTGGTGTTACTATTTCAAGAACTCCTCTCAGTTCTGAGGACACGGTAATGATTGATGCGACGGAAGTAAAAATCAATCGTTCTAAAAAAACAATTAGCGAATGATTCTGGTAAAAAGAAATGCCACGCTATGAAGGCTCAAGCGATTGTCACAAGTCAAGGGAGAATTGTTTCTTTGGAGATCGCTGTGAACTATTGTCATGATATGAAGTTGTTCAAAATGAGTCGCAGAAATATCGGACAAGCTGGTAAAATCTTGGCTGACAGTGGTTATCAAGGGCTCATGAAGATATATCCTCAAGCACAAACTCCACGTAAATCCAGCAAACTCAAGCCGCTAACAGCTGAAGAGAAAGCCTGTAACCATGCGCTATCTAAGGAGAGAAGCAAGGTTGAGAACATCTTTGCCAAAGTAAAAACGTTTAAAATGTTTTCAACAACCTATCGAAATCATCGTAAACGCTTCAGATTACGAATGAATTTGATTGTTGGTATTATCAATCATGAACTAGGATTCTAGTTTTGCAGGAAGTCTAATAGAGTATGAACCTGTTCTCGTATTTCTTCGAGAGCTAAGTTACTTTCAAGAATAATATTTCCACTTTGAATATAAGTTCGAACTTGTTGAAAACCAGCTTCTGTCAAGATATCTACTAGATAAGACATTTTAGGGATAGCATTTTTTCCATTAGGAGTGACTCCCCTTAGCAAGATAATATGTTCCAAAGTAGTTCCTTTCTTTTTTTTGGGGGGATTGTTCCATTTGGTAATGTATATTTAGATTGGGTTTGATCCCGCCACCCAGCCGAGACAGAGGGCAGAAGTGATGTTAAAGCCACCCGTGTGGGCATTTATATCCATAACTTCGCCTGCAAAGTGGAGGCCAGGTACCAGCTTACTTTCAAGGGTTTTAGGATTGATTTCCTTGAGACTGACTCCACCCTTGGTAACAAAGGACTTTGCAAGGGACATTTTTCCAGTTACAGGAATTTTAAGTTCTTTAATGGACTGGACAAGTTGTTCTCGTTCCTTTTCAGTCAGTTGTTTGACTTTGTCAGGATAGCCTTGTACAAAAAATTCGGCCAAGCGTTCTGGTAACAAGGTTTTTAAAGCGTTTTTCAAGGATTTTTCCCGATTTTCTTCTAGAAATGTAACCAAGTCCTTCTCAGAAAGTTGAGGCAAAACATCGAGTGAGAGAACCTCCCCACCTTTGACAAAGCTAGACATGCGTAGGGCAGCAGGACCTGACAAACCAAAGTGGGTAAAGAGTAAATCATGAGTGATGACATGCTTACCATAACTTAGGGTCACATCGTCCAGAGAAATCCCTTGTAAGGCTTTATGTGGAAAATCTGTTAATAAAGGACTTTCAGCAGCCTCAAGATCGGTGATGGTATGCTTAAAATGGCGAGCAATCTCGTGACCAAAACCAGTCGAACCAGTCGAAGGATAAGACTTACCACCTGTTGTGACAATGAGTTTCTCACAAGTGAAGGTTTGATCCGCTGACTTAAGGACAAACTGGTCATCTACTTTTTTAACAGAAACGATTTCTATTTGAGTAGCAACTTGACCACCTAGTTCGGTGATTTTCTTTTCCAAAGCTTCGATAATAGTCCGAGACTTGTCACTGGCTGGAAAGACGCGTCCGTGGTCTTCGACCTTAAGTTTAACACCATTTTCTGTAAAAAAGTTGATGATGTCATGATTATCGAACTGGGAGAAAACACTGTAAAGAAAGCGTCCGTTTCCAGGAATTCAGCTAGCAGGTTGTCTAAGCTACCATTGTTGGTCACATTGCAACGTCCCCCACCAGTCCCAGCTAATTTTTTTCCAAGTTTCCGATTTTTTTCGATGAGGAGGGTTTTCTGTCCATAAAAGCTACTGGAAATCGTAGCCATCATACCAGCAGGTCCTCCACCGATGACAATAGTATCAAAATGTTTCATAGCTCTATTGTACCACAAAAAAACAAGAGATGATGGTTACCTCTTGTCAAGAATGCAATTAATCAATTTCATAGCCCATCAGCAGACCGCCATCTTCTGCATAGAAACTGCAGAGACCAGATGTTGGGAGAATTTTAATATCCGCCTGTGGGAAGGTTTCACGGATTCGGTCTGAAAGCTGTTGGCAACATTTCTCGTTATTGCGTTGGGCCATGACAATACGGCCACCAGCATATCCTGCTTTCACTAACTCTTCATAGGCTGCTTGAACTGACTTCTTTGCTCCTCTTGCTTTTTGTAGCAATTCGAGAGTTCCAGTTTCACTAGCTTCTCCGACCATACGAATGTTGAGAAGGCCAACGACCGTACCGATAAGCTTGCTCAAACGGCCGTTCTTCACCAAGTTATCGACTTTGGCTAGGACAAAGAGCAACTTAGTTTTTTCTTGATAGGCGGTGATAGCTTCAACCACTTCTTCAAAAGACAAGCCCTGGGCAATCAAGTCATTCAATTTTTCTACGAGTAGGTCAACTTCACCACCAGCAGACAAACTATCAATTACATGAATCTTAGTGTCAGGATGTTCTTCCAGATAAATATTCTTGGCCAGTTGAGCACTATTGTGACTACCAGAAAGAGTACCAGTGATGGTTACTAGGAAAATGTTTTTGGCACCTTCAAATGCTCGCAAATAATCATCTGGGCTTGGACAAGCTGATTTTGAAGCTTCTGCGGTTGCATACATGGTTTCCATCATATGGTCAATATCAAGACTGGCATCATCAACAAAGACCTGATCAGCTACTTGAATGGTTAAGGGGACACTTACAAAGGTTGTGTTAATAGCTGGTGTTGGCAGTTGACGATAATCACAACCAGAGTCAGCAATAATCTTCCAAGTCATAGAAATTCTCCATCTTTGTCAGTTATACATTGACAAAGGTTCTGTCTTTTTTTACAATTATATCATGAAAACCCTTGAAACAAAAGCATCATCCGTCTGTTGTGACAAGTAGAAAGAAAATGTTATGTCTGAACGTAGAATCTCTGAAAAGTCTCTTGAAAATCTCAGAAAATCAAACCAAGAATCCAATTTATTAACCAGAGAAGCCATTGAAACAGCCCTCTTGCAACTCTTGGAAAAAAGGAACTGACCAAGATTAGTATTTCTGAATTGGTCAAACGTGCAGGTGTTTCGCGTGCGGCCTTTTATCGCAATTATGACTCCAAAGAGGAAATTTTAGAGAGCGTCTTTAAACGAACTGTCCACAATATTATGGAACAGCTGCATCATTACGATTTAAAGACAGACCTTTATTTGGTTTGGGTTCACCTTTTCCGGAGGCCAGAAAGGAAGTTAGAGTGATTCAATTGGCCTTGGATTACCATCTGGAAAAAATCTTTGTCCAAGCCATGCAGGAATTTCTAGAAAAATACCATGGGAAATCAAAAGGTGTCAGCTCTTATCTTCATTCCTTCTGGAGCTCAGCCATCGTCTCTGTCCTTCTAAAATGGATCAAGGATGGCATGAAGGTACCAGCTGAAAAGATTGCAGATTTAGGTTTACCATTTTTTAAAAATAGAGAAATAGGAGAAAAGAGATGACTGAAAAAAGACTGGCCTGGGATGAGTATTTTGCAGCCCAAGCCCTACTAATTGCCAATCGTTCCACTTGTAAACGTGCTAAAGTGGGCGCGATTCTGGTAAAAGATAATAAGGTTATTTCCACTGGTTACAATGGTTCGGTGTCAGGAACTGAGCATTGTATTGATCACGAATGTTTGGTCATTGAAGGCCACTGTGTTCGCACCCTTCACGCTGAGGTCAATGCTATCCTTCAAGGTGCTGAGCGTGGTGTTCCCAAAGGCTTTACAGCCTATGTGACCCATTTTCCTTGTCTCAACTGTACCAAACAATTATTGCAGGTTGGTTGCAAGCGCGTGGTTTATATCAACCAGTACCGAATGGACGACTATGCCCAATACCTTTATCAAGAAAAGGGAACAGAATTGACTCATTTACCACTTGAGACAGTACAGACAGCTCTTAAAGAGGCAGATTTAATGTAAAAATTATCAAAAATAAATGGTTTAGAAAGATTTTTAAACCGTTTTTTGGTATAATGAGAAGAATAAATTGAAAGAAGGAATTCCAAAAATGGGAAAAATTGAAGTTATTAATCACCCGCTGATTCAACACAAATTGTCAATCTTGCGTCGTACAGATACTTCTACAAAAGCTTTTCGTGAGCTAGTAGATGAGATTGCAATGTTGATGGGGTATGAAGTACTTCGTGATCTTCCACTAGAAGATGTGGAAATCGAAACACCAATTACAAAAACAGTTCAAAAACAATTGGCAGGTAAGAAATTGGCCATCGTTCCAATCTTGCGTGCAGGTATCGGGATGGTTGATGGGCTCTTAAGCTTGGTTCCAGCTGCTAAAGTTGGTCATATCGGTATGTACCGTGATGAAGAAACACTTCAACCAGTTGAGTACTTGGTGAAATTGCCTGAAGATATTGACCAACGTCAAATTTTTGTAGTAGATCCAATGTTGGCAACAGGTGGCTCAGCAATCTTGGCTGTTGATTCTCTTAAAAAACGTGGCGCATCAAATATCAAATTTGTCTGCCTTGTATCAGCACCAGAAGGTGTAAAAGCCCTTCAAGAAGCTCATCCAGATGTAGAAATCTTTACAGCAGCCTTGGATGAACGCTTGAACGAACACGGTTATATCGTCCCAGGTCTTGGAGATGCTGGGGACCGCTTGTTCGGTACAAAATAAGATCGAAAAGAAGAATGACTTGGAAAAGTATTTCTAGTCACGAAAGGAGGTTGGGTTTTTGTTTCTGTCTAATGAAAGCAGAGCAAAAATTTGACCTTTTTTGACCAAGATATTATAATAGTCTTATCTTCAGTCATTTGACCAACAAAATTAAAACTCAAAAGGAGAAATGAATGATTCCTGTAGTTATTGAACAAACAAGCCGTGGAGAACGTTCCTACGATATTTACTCACGTCTTCTTAAAGACCGCATCATTATGCTGACAGGTCCAGTTGAAGACAATATGGCTAACTCTGTTATTGCCCAATTGCTTTTCTTGGATGCCCAAGATAGTACAAAAGATATTTACCTTTATGTCAATACACCTGGTGGTTCCGTTTCAGCTGGTTTGGCAATCGTTGATACCATGAACTTTATCAAGGCAGATGTCCAAACCATCGTTATGGGTATGGCAGCATCTATGGGGACGGTCATCGCATCAAGTGGAGCAAAAGGCAAACGTTTCATGCTTCCAAATGCTGAATACATGATTCACCAACCAATGGGCGGTACAGGTGGTGGTACTCAACAAACCGATATGGCGATCGCTGCAGAACACTTGCTTAAAACTCGTAACACCTTGGAAAAAATCTTGGCTGAAAATTCAGGTCAGTCAATCGAAAAAGTCCATGCAGATGCAGAACGAGATAACTGGATGAGTGCCCAAGAAACACTTGAATATGGCTTTATTGATGAAATCATGGCCAACAATTCATTGAACTAATGATTATAGAAGGCAAACTCGACTGGGTTTGCTTTTTTTGGTATAATAGGGAGAGATTTCTTAGAAAGAGGATTTATCATGTTTGAAAAAGTCAATCGCTCTGGCTTGATTATCTATCTTTACTATAATCGTGATGCCAAAAAACTGCAGGATTATGGAGATATTACCTATCATTCCAAGAAACATCGTTACTTACAACTCTATGTTCCAACTCAAGAAGTGGAGCAATTGGTCGGGCGCTTGAGCAAGGAAAAGTTTATCAAAAAAGTCAGAGTTTGTCATATCCAAGAGTTGGAAACACCCTTTGTGGGCAACCTTTACCGATAGGAAAACGTTATCAGATAAAAATTTAAAGAAAAGTGTTGACAATTTTCTGATAATTCGATATATTCTTAACAGACTATTTAAGAAATAAGGAGACAAAAAAGATGAAGAAAAAATTTGCCCTATCGTTTGTGGCGCTTGCAAGTGTAGCACTTCTTGCAGCCTGTGGAGAAGTGAAGTCTGGAGCAGTCAACACTGCTGGTAACTCAGTAGAGGAAAAGACAATTAAAATCGGGTTTAACTTTGAAGAATCAGGTTCTTTAGCTGCATACGGAACAGCTGAACAAAAAGGTGCCCAATTGGCTGTTGATGAAATCAATGCCGCAGGTGGTATCGATGGAAAACAAATCGAAGTAGTTGATAAAGATAATAAGTCTGAAACAGCTGAGGCTGCTTCAGTTACAACTAACCTTGTAACCCAATCTAAAGTATCAGCAGTCGTAGGACCTGCGACATCTGGTGCGACTGCAGCTGCGGTAGCGAACGCTACAAAAGCAGGTGTTCCATTGATCTCACCAAGTGCGACTCAAGATGGATTGACTAAAGGTCAAGATTACCTCTTTATTGGAACTTTCCAAGATAGCTTCCAAGGAAAAATTATCTCAAACTATGTTTCTGAAAAATTAAATGCTAAGAAAGTTGTTCTTTACACTGACAATGCCAGTGACTATGCTAAAGGGATTGCCAAATCTTTCCGCGAGTCATACAAGGGTGAAATCGTTGCAGATGAAACTTTCGTAGCAGGTGACACAGACTTCCAAGCAGCCCTTACAAAAATGAAAGGGAAAGACTTTGATGCTATCGTTGTTCCTGGTTACTATAATGAGGCTGGTAAGATTGTAAACCAAGCGCGTGGTATGGGAATTGACAAACCAATCGTTGGTGGTGATGGATTCAACGGTGAGGAGTTTGTACAACAAGCAACTGCTGAAAAAGCATCAAACATCTACTTTATCTCAGGCTTCTCAACTACTGTAGAAGTTTCAGCTAAAGCTAAAGCCTTCCTTGACGCTTACCGTGCTAAGTACAATGAAGAGCCTTCAACATTTGCAGCCTTGGCTTATGACTCAGTTCACCTTGTAGCAAACGCAGCAAAAGGTGCTAAAAACTCAGGTGAAATCAAGGATAATCTTGCTAAAACAAAAGACTTTGAAGGTGTAACTGGTCAAACAAGCTTCGATGCAGACCACAACACAGTCAAAACTGCTTACATGATGACCATGAACAATGGTAAGGTTGAAGCAGCAGAAGTTGTAAAACCATAATAGAAAAATGTTGAAATAGGGAATGAGCCTCGGACTCACTCCCTGTTTCGATGTTTAAGAACCTATCAAAAAGTGAGGGAAAACCCTCGGAATTATAAATAGAAAGAGTGAATCTTATGCTCCAACAACTAGTAAATGGTTTGATTCTAGGTAGTGTTTATGCGCTGTTAGCACTAGGATATACCATGGTTTACGGAATTATCAAGCTCATCAACTTCGCCCATGGTGATATTTATATGATGGGAGCCTTTATCGGTTATTTCTTGATCAATTCTTTCCAAATGAATTTCTTTGTAGCTCTTATTGTAGCCATGCTAGCGACAGCTATTCTTGGTGTCGTGATTGAGTTCCTTGCTTACCGACCTTTGCGTCACTCTACTCGTATTGCTGTTTTGATTACAGCTATTGGGGTTTCTTTCCTATTGGAGTATGGCATGGTCTATCTGGTTGGTGCCAATACTCGTGCCTTTCCTCAAGCGATTCAAACAGTTCGCTATGATTTGGGACCAGTTAGCCTAACAAACGTTCAGTTAATGATCTTGGCCATTTCCTTGATTTTGATGATTTTGTTACAGGTCATTGTCCAAAAGACTAAGATGGGGAAAGCCATGCGTGCTGTATCTGTAGATAGCGATGCGGCACAATTGATGGGGATCAATGTAAACCGTACGATCAGCTTTACCTTCGCTTTGGGTTCAGCTCTTGCGGGTGCGGCTGGTGTTCTGATTGCCCTCTATTATAACTCTCTTGAGCCTTTGATGGGGGTTACTCCAGGTCTTAAGTCTTTCGTTGCCGCGGTACTTGGTGGTATCGGAATCATTCCTGGTGCGGCTCTTGGTGGCTTTGTGATTGGTCTATTAGAAACTTTTGCGACAGCCTTTGGGATGTCAGACTTCCGTGATGCCATTGTTTATGGAATCTTGTTGTTGATCTTGATTGTCCGCCCAGCTGGTATCCTTGGTAAAAATGTGAAAGAGAAGGTGTAAGCGATGAAGGAAAATTTAAAAGTTAATATTCTATGGTTACTCCTTTTATTAGCTGGCTATGGCTTGATTAGTGTATTGGTTTCAGTCGGAGTACTCAATCTATTCTATGTACAGATTTTACAACAAATTGGAATTAATATTATTTTGGCTGTTGGTCTCAACTTAATCGTTGGTTTTTCAGGACAATTTTCACTTGGTCATGCTGGTTTCATGGCGATTGGTGCCTATGCAGCAGCTATTATTGGTTCTAAATCACCAACCTACGGTGCCTTCTTTGGAGCCATGCTGATAGGGGCTTTACTTTCAGGAGCAGTTGCCTTGCTTGTCGGAATTCCAACCTTGCGTTTGAAGGGGGACTATCTTGCAGTAGCAACTCTAGGTGTTTCTGAAATTATCCGTATCTTTATCATCAATGGCGGAAGCCTTACAAATGGTGCGGCAGGTATCTTGGGAATTCCAAACTTTACAACTTGGCAAATGGTTTACTTCTTTGTTGTGATTACAACCATTGCAACCTTGAACTTCTTGCGTAGTCCAATTGGTCGTTCAACCCTCTCTGTTCGTGAGGATGAAATCGCTGCTGAGTCAGTTGGGGTTAATACGACTAAAATTAAAATCATCGCTTTTGTCTTTGGTGCCATTACTGCGAGTATTGCAGGGTCACTTCAGGCAGGATTTATCGGTTCAGTTGTACCGAAAGATTACACTTTCATCAACTCAATCAACGTTTTGATTATTGTTGTCTTTGGTGGACTTGGTTCCATTACAGGTGCCATTGTATCGGCTATTGTTCTGGGAATTTTGAATATGCTTCTCCAAGACGTAGCTAGTGTGCGTATGATTATTTACGCTTTGGCCTTGGTCTTGGTAATGATTTTCAGACCAGGTGGACTCCTTGGAACATGGGAATTGAGCCTATCACGTTTCTTTAAAAAATCTAAGAAGGAGGAATAAAACTAATGGCATTACTTGAAGTAAAACAGTTAACCAAACATTTTGGCGGTCTAACAGCTGTTGGAGATGTGACTCTTGAATTGAACGAAGGGGAACTGGTTGGACTAATCGGTCCAAACGGAGCTGGGAAAACCACTCTTTTCAACCTCTTGACGGGTGTTTATGAACCAAGCGAGGGAACAGTAACCCTAGATGGTCACCTTTTGAATGGAAAGGCACCTTATAAGATTGCTTCTTTGGGACTTGGACGTACTTTCCAAAATATCCGTCTCTTTAAAGATTTAACCGTTTTGGACAATGTTTTGATTGCCTTTGCCAACCATCACAAACAACATGTTTTTGCTAGTTTCTTACGCTTACCAGCTTTTTACAAGAGTGAAAAAGAATTAAAATCTAAAGCTTTAGAATTGCTGAAAATCTTTGATTTAGATGGTGATGCAGAGACTCTTGCTAAAAACCTCGCCTACGGACAACAACGTCGTTTGGAAATTGTTCGTGCCCTCGCTACGGAACCTAAAATTCTCTTTTTAGATGAACCAGCCGCAGGTATGAACCCGCAGGAAACAGCGGAATTGACTGAGTTAATTCGTCGCATCAAAGATGAATTTAAGATTACAATCATGCTGATTGAACACGATATGAATCTGGTCATGGAAGTTACAGAACGTATCTACGTACTTGAATATGGTCGTTTAATTGCTCAAGGAACTCCAGACGAAATTAAGACCAATAAACGCGTTATCGAAGCTTATCTAGGAGGTGAAGCCTAATGTCTATGTTAAAAGTTGATAATCTTTCTGTGCATTACGGTATGATCCAAGCAGTCCGTGATGTAAGCTTTGAAGTGAATGAAGGAGAAGTTGTTTCCCTTATCGGTGCCAATGGTGCTGGTAAAACAACCATTCTCCGTACCTTGTCAGGTTTGGTTAGACCAAGCTCTGGAAAGATTGAATTTTTAGGTCAAGAAATCCAAAAAATGCTTACAGAAAATCGTGGCAGGTGGTCTTTCACAAGTTCCAGAAGGACGCCACGTCTTTCCTGGCTTGACTGTTATGGAAAATCTTGAAATGGGAGCTTTTTTGAAGAAAAATCGTGAAGAAAATCAAGCTAACTTGAAGAAGGTCTTTTCACGCTTCCCACGTCTTGAAGAACGGAAGAACCAAGATGCAGCTACTCTTTCAGGGGGAACAACAAATGCTTGCCATGGGACGCGCTCTTATGTCAACACCAAAACTTCTTCTTTTAGATGAACCATCAATGGGACTTGCCCCAATCTTTATCCAAGAGATTTTTGATATCATTCAAGATATCCAGCAACAAGGAACAACCGTCCTCTTGATTGAACAAAATGCCAATAAAGCACTTGCAATCTCTGACCGAGGCTATGTATTGGAAACAGGAAAAATCGTCCTATCAGGAACAGGAAAAGAACTCGCCTCATCAGAAGAAGTAAGAAAAGCGTATCTAGGTGGCTAAAACAATCCAGTGGATTGTTTTAGTCGGCAGATGAAGATTGCGAAGCAAACATCGCATAGTCTGGGAGACTAGTTTAGGTTGCAGATGGAGATTACGAAGTAATCATCATCTACATTAAAAGGTTAATTTCTAATAATTGAAAAAATCGAATGAAACGTATCTTACCTTCATTCACAGAGCTCGATTTCAGAGCTCTTTTTGCTAGGTTATTCATACTTTTCTGAATTTTGAAAAAGAAATGTAAGCGTTTGATAGATTTACAAAAAGATTGTATAATAGGGATAAGAATAGAAAAGGAGAAGTCTCATGGCAGTTAAAGATTTTATGACCCGCAAGGTAGTTTATATTAGTCCAGATACAACAGTATCTCATGCAGCAGATTTGATGAGAGAGCAAGGGTTGCACCGCTTGCCTGTTATCGAAAATGATCAATTGGTTGGTTTGGTGACTGAGGGAACCATTGCACAAGCAAGTCCATCAAAAGCAACCAGTCTTTCTATCTATGAGATGAATTATCTTCTAAATAAGACAAAAGTAAAAGATGTCATGATTCGTGACGTTGTCACTGTTTCAGGCTATGCGAGTCTAGAAGATGCAACTTATCTGATGTTGAAAAACAAGATTGGTATTCTTCCTGTCGTAGATAACCATCAAGTCTATGGGGTTATTACGGACCGTGACGTTTTCCAAGCCTTTCTCGAAATTGCTGGTTATGGTGAAGAAGGAATTCGTGTGCGCTTTGTTACGGAAAATGAAGTTGGTGTTCTCGGAAAGATTGTTTCTCTAATCGTTGAAGAAAATTTGAATATCTCCCATACAGTCAATATTCCGCGTAAGGATGGTAAGGTCATTATCGAAGTGCAAATCGATGGATCAATTGATTTACCAGCCTTGAAAGAAAAATTTGAATCAGAGAATATTCAAGTAGAAGAAATCACTCGTACTTCAGCAAAAGTCTTGTAAGAAGGGAAGCCGAAAGGCTTCTTTTTACGTGTAATAAGGGATTAGAGCAAAAGATGGAAAGAAATGATAAAAATGCTATAATGAAATGATGTAAAAAAGGAGTATTTATGGACATTTCAGTAATCCGTCAGAAAATTGACGCAAATCGTGAAAAATTAGCTTCTTTCAGGGGGTCTCTTTGACCTCGAAGGTCTAGAGGAAGAGATTGCCATCTTGGAAAACAAGATGACAGAACCTGATTTTTGGAACGATAATATCGCGGCCCAAAAAACGTCGCAAGAAATTAAATGAATTAAAAAACACTTACAATACCTTCCATAAGATGGAAGAGTTGCAGGATGAAGTCGAAATTTTATTAGACTTTTTAGCTGAAGATGAGTCGGTGCATGAAGAATTGGTTGAACAGTTGTCAGAACTTGATAAGATGATGACCAGCTATGAGATGACTCTACTCTTGTCAGAACCTTATGACCACAACAATGCCATCTTGGAAATCCATCCAGGTTCTGGTGGTACTGAGGCTCAGGACTGGGGTGATATGTTGCTGCGTATGTATACTCGTTATGGCAATGCTAAAGGCTTTAAAGTGGAAGTATTGGATTACCAAGCAGGGGATGAAGCTGGTATCAAGTCAGTAACTTTATCATTTGAAGGGTCTAATGCCTATGGCCTTCTCAAGTCAGAAATGGGTGTGCACCGTTTGGTGCGAATTTCGCCATTTGACTCTGCCAAACGTCGCCATACATCTTTCACATCCGTAGAAGTGATGCCTGAGTTGGACGATACTATTGAAGTGGAAATCCGGGAAGATGACATCAAGATGGATACCTTCCGTTCAGGTGGTGCTGGTGGACAAAACGTCAATAAGGTTTCAACAGGTGTACGTTTAACCCACATTCCAACTGGAATTGTTGTCCAATCAACAGTGGATCGGACCCAGTATGGAAATAGAGATCGTGCCATGAAGATGTTGCAGGCTAAGCTCTATCAAATGGAGCAAGAAAAGAAAGCTGCGGAGGTAGATTCTCTCAAGGGTGAGAAAAAGGAAATCACATGGGGAAGCCAAATCCGTTCTTATGTCTTCACACCTTATACTATGGTAAAAGATCACCGAACTAGCTTTGAAGTTGCTCAGGTAGATAAGGTTATGGATGGGGACCTAGATGGTTTTATCGATGCCTATCTCAAGTGGCGAATTAGCTAAGATAGAAAGGAAGTCACATGTCAATCATTGAAATGAGAGATGTCGTCAAAAAATACGACAACGGAACGACTGCCCTACGCGGTGTTTCGGTCAGTGTTCAACCAGGGGAATTTGCTTACATCGTAGGACCTTCAGGAGCAGGGAAGTCAACCTTTATTCGTTCTCTGTATCGTGAAGTAAAAATCGATAAAGGAAGCCTATCAGTTGCTGGTTTTAATCTGGTTAAGATTAAAAAGAAAGATGTCCCGCTTCTACGTCGTAGTGTTGGGGTTGTCTTCCAGGATTATAAACTGTTGCCAAAGAAAACTGTTTATGAAAATATTGCTTACGCTATGGAAGTAATTGGGGAAAATCGCCGTAATATCAAAAAACGTGTGATGGAAGTTTTAGACTTGGTTGGCTTGAAGCACAAGGTTCGTTCTTTCCCAAATGAGCTCTCAGGTGGGGAGCAACAGCGGATTGCGATTGCACGTGCCATTGTAAATAATCCCAAAGTATTGATAGCCGATGAACCAACAGGAAACCTGGATCCTGATAATTCATGGGAAATTATGAATCTCTTGGAACGGATTAACCTACAAGGGACAACTATTTTGATGGCGACTCATAATAGCCAGATTGTAAATACCTTGCGCCACCGTGTCATTGCCATTGAAAATGGCCGTGTCGTTCGTGACGAATCAAAAGGAGAGTATGGATACGATGATTAGTAGATTTTTTCGCCATTTATTTGAAGCCTTAAAAAGTTTGAAACGAAATGGTTGGATGACAGTAGCTGCTGTCAGTTCAGTCATGATTACTTTGACCTTGGTGGCCATATTTGCTTCTGTTATTTTCAATACAGCGAAACTAGCTACAGATATTGAAAATAACGTCCGTGTAGTAGTTTATATCCGAAAGGATGTGGAAGATAACAGTCAGACAATTGAAAAAGAAGGTCAAACTGTTACAAATAATGACTACCACAAGGTATATGATTCTTTGAAGAACATGTCTACGGTTAAGAGTGTTACCTTTTCAAGTAAAGAAGAACAATATGAAAAATTAACCGAGACAATGGGAGATAACTGGAAAATCTTTGAAGGAGATGCCAATCCTCTCTATGATGCTTATATTGTAGAGGCAAACACTCCAAATGATGTAAAAACTATAGCCGAAGATGCTAAAAAAATTGAAGGTGTCTCTGAGGTTCAAGATGGCGGTGCCAATACAGAAAGACTCTTCAAGTTAGCTTCATTTATCCGTGTTTGGGGACTAGGGATTGCTGCTTTGTTAATTTTTGTCGCAGTTTTCTTGATTTCAAATACCATTCGTATTACCATTATTTCCCGCAGTCGCGAAATTCAAATCATGCGCTTGGTCGGAGCTAAAAACAGTTATATTCGTGGACCGTTCTTGTTAGAAGGAGCCTTTATCGGTTTATTGGGAGCTATCGCACCATCTGTTTTAGTCTTTATTGTTTATCAAATGGTTTACCAATCTGTCAACAAATCGTTGGTAGGGCAAAATCTATCCATGATTAGTCCAGATTTATTTAGTCCTTTGATGATTGCCCTACTATTTGTGATTGGAATTTTCATTGGTTCATTGGGATCAGGAATATCCATGCGCCGATTCTTGAAGATTTAGGTAAAATAATTATTTTTATGAGGAGGTTGTAAAATCTCCTTTTTTGCTACAAAAATTTTAGAAAAGGGACTTCTAATACTCAATGAAAATCAAAGAGCAAACTAGGTAGCTCGCCAAAGAATGCTCAAAATACTGTTTTGAGGTTGTAGAAAGTCAGTCAGATATATACGGTAAGACGACGTGACGTGGTTTGAAGAGATTTTCGAAGAGTATAAAGAAGTCGCTCAGAGAAGACTTCTTGATGGCTAACTTGAACTTGAAATTTAGCACCTAGAAAATTTTTGAAAAAAGAGGATTTTTTTGAATAAAAGCCTTTACAAAAAAAATTAAAGTGGTATAATTAAATCATAAAAGGTGCAAACGTTTTCGTAAAACGTTTGCCTAAATAAAAATAAAGGAGATTTGAATGATGAAAGATACATTCAAAAATGTCTTGTCTTTCGAATTTTGGCAAAAATTCGGTAAGGCTTTGATGGTGGTTATCGCGGTTATGCTTACTGCTGGTTTGATGATTTCAATCGGTAAGTCTATCGTGATGATTAACCCTAACTTTGCTCCACTCGTTATTACTGGTGGTGTCCTAGAGCAAATCGGTTGGGGGTTATCGTTAACCTTCATATCTTGTTTGCCCTCGCTATTGGAGGAAGCTGGGCTAAGGAACGTGCTGGTGGTGCGTTTGCGGCAGGTCTTGCCTTTATCCTAATCAACCGTATCACTGGTACAATCTTTGGTGTATCAGGAGACATGTTGAAGAATCCAGATGCTATGGTTTCAACACTATTGGGTGGGCAAATCAAAGTTGCTGATTACTTCATTAGTGTTATGGAAGCCCCAGCACTTAACATGGGTGTATTCGTAGGGATTATTTCTGGTTTTATTGGAGCAACTGCTTACAATAAATACTATAACTTCCGTAAGCTTCCTGATGCACTTTCATTCTTTAACGGAAAACGTTTTGTACCGTTTGTAGTTATTCTTCGTTCAATAATTGCTGCAATTGTACTTGCTGCTTTCTGGCCAGTAGTTCAAACAGGTATCAATAGCTTTGGTATCTGGATTGCCAACTCACAAGAAACTGCTCCAATCCTTGCACCATTCTTGTATGGTACTTTGGAACGCTTGCTCTTGCCATTTGGTCTTCACCACATGTTGACTATCCCAATGAACTACACAGCTCTTGGTGGTACTTATGACATTTTAACTGGTGCAGCTAAAGGTACTCAAGTATTTGGTCAAGACCCACTATGGCTTGCATGGGTAACAGACCTTGTTAATCTTAAAGGTACAGATGCAAGTCACTACCAACAATTGTTAGATACTGTTCACCCAGCTCGTTTCAAAGTTGGACAAATGATCGGGTCATTCGGTATCTTGATGGGTGTAATCGTGGCTATCTACCGTAATGTTGATACTGACAAGAAACATAAATACAAAGGTATGATGATTGCGACAGCTCTTGCAACATTCTTGACAGGGGTTACTGAACCAATCGAATACATGTTCATGTTCGTTGCAACACCTATGTATCTTGTTTACTCACTTGTTCAAGGTGCTGCCTTCGCTATGGCTGACGTTGTAAACCTACGTATGCACTCATTCGGTTCAATCGAGTTCTTGACTCGTACACCTATTGCAATCAGTGCTGGTATCGGTATGGATATCATTAACTTCGTTTGGGTAACTGTTCTCTTTGCCGTAATCATGTATTTTATCGCAAACTTCATGATTCAAAAATTCAACTACGCAACTCCAGGGCGTAACGGAAACTACGAAACTGCTGAAGGTTCAGAAGAATCTAGTAGCGAAGTGAAAGTTGCAGCAGGCTCTCAAGCTGTAAACATCATCAACCTTCTTGGTGGACGTGCAAATATCGTTGATGTTGACGCATGTATGACTCGTCTTCGTGTAACTGTTAAAGATGCAGATAAAGTAGGAAATGCAGAGCAATGGAAAGCAGAAGGAGCTATGGGTCTTGTCATGAAAGGACAAGGGGTTCAAGCTATCTACGGACCAAAAGCTGACGTATTGAAATCTGATATCCAAGATATCCTTGATTCAGGTGAAATCATTCCTGAAACTCTTCCAAGCCAAATGACTGAAGCACAACAAAACACTGTTCACTTCAAAGGTCTTACTGAGGAAGTTTACTCAGTAGCAGACGGTCAAGTTATTGCTTTGGAACAAGTAAAAGATCCAGTATTTGCTCAAAAAATGATGGGTGATGGATTTGCAGTAGAACCTGCAAATGGAAACATTGTATCTCCAGTTTCAGGTACTGTATCAAGCATCTTCCCAACAAAACATGCTCTTGGTATTGTGACTGAAGCAGGTCTTGAAGTATTGGTTCACATTGGTTTGGACACAGTAAGTCTTGAAGGTAAACCATTTACAGTTCATGTTGCTGAAGGACAAAAAGTTGCAGCAGGAGATCTT
>NZ_CAOKTW010000016.1:0-23828 GCF_948472335.1 Streptococcus bouchesdurhonensis
ATTCTATTTATCTTACTTTGAGGGAAATTAGTTGAAACTTTATTACCATTTTGAGTTAATTTAACTCCGTCAGAAATAATTTGTCTAGTTTCCTGCCACACTCTTTGGATTTCTTCTAATTGTCTATCCTGAAATCCCCAAAATTTGATAGAATCTAATACAAATAGCTTAGGTTCAATTTCCTTAAAAATAACGAAGAGGAATCGTTTATTATAAATTTCATTATAAACATGTGATGATTCCCAACTATCTATTGCTGCTAGTTCTTTAAAATAATAAGTTTTAAATGGGGAGTCTTCCTTAGGTAAATTATTCTTATCTACTCGAATGACTCTCAAATTCATGTTTGCTTTTTGAAATTCTTTTGTCTTATCTAAATCCCCTGTTAAGCCTAAAATTTTTCTAATCAGAGTACTATTCTTACCTTTTGCTTTTGGATTCACTTCAAATCTATCATATAACTCTTGTTCAGAAAAACCTTTGTAGGAAAGAATTTTCTCTGCAATAACCTCAGTAAATGATTTTTTCTCGCCCCTAAAATTAGCCAGAACACTTTCTTGATCTGATTGGTTAAAGATTTTATGATTAATCAGGTAGGTCATATAACTTGATTTTAATTCCCAAGCTCTTTGTTTTGCTAATTCATGACTAAAGGGTTGTTGTCTTAAATCCTTTCCTTTACCTGCCCCTTTTGTACAAGTTGATAAATAGTTTCCATCTGATTCTGATAATTCATGCGCCCTTCCATTTTTGATTTTATTTGTAATCTTCTGATAGTCTTCAAGGATGACTGCCATATCCTCCTCGAACCATTCATATAAAAATATTTTTTCAATGACATAGTCCTTCATTGTTTGATTAGGAATTAAGCCATTGTAAAACAATAACAAAATCTTTGCACATTTGTTCCATAAATGAGTGGAGTAAAAATCCTCTAAATTTTCCTCCATATAGTTTAGTATTGTTAATACAAGTCGTTCTTTGGCACTAAGTGTCCCATTTTTGTTTATCTTAAAAGGAGTAACTTTTAATTCTACACCTATTTTTTCAAAGTCAGCTTCCGAGTCACTATTTGGCTGGTAACCATAGAAATATTTTTCAATATAATTTCCATACTGCCCTTTTGACTTCATACTAATTGCTTTATCTTGTACCTCAGAGACTACTCTATCATTATAATCGTCATATGATTTATAGAGTGAACGATTATACTCTTCCATAACATCGGAAAATTTTCTATTTAATAGTTTGTGAGAATATTCAATAACACTATCGATATCTTCATCGTTATAGTTAAATAAGTTTTGATCCATTTTCTTCTCCTATCTTTTATATTATATCAAATTAAACTAAAGCAAACATTAATACTTGATCAATCATTGAAAATAGTATATAATGGATTAAACTGTAAAAAAATGAAGGAGAAAAGATGAAAGTTCTCGAACTATTTGCTGGAGTTGGCGGTTTTCGGATAGGATTAGAGAATGCCGATAAGCAACTCTTTAAAACAAAATGGGCAAACCAATGGGAACCATCTCGTAAATCTCAAGACGCATTTGAGGTCTATGATTATCACTTCCCCAATAGCGAAAATATCAATATTAGTATCTCTGATATAACAGACGAACAATTTTCCAAGATGGATGCCGATATGATTGTCGGTGGTTTTCCTTGCCAAGATTACTCTGTTGCGCGTAGCAAGAAAAATGAGAAAGGTATTGAAGGAAAAAAAGGAGTTTTATTTTGGGAAATCATTAGAGCAACGGAAATCATTAAACCCAAATACTTAATTCTGGAAAATGTGGATAGGCTTTTAAAAGCGCCCTCAAAACAGAGAGGACGTGATTTTGCAATCATGCTCACAGCTTTTAATAATCTTGGATATTCTGTAGAGTGGAGAGTTATTAATGCTGCTGAGTATGGAAGAAGCCAACGAAGACGTCGTGTGTTCTTTTTCGTATATCGCAATGATACAGTCTTTGCCCAAAAAGTTGACAATCTTTACGAAAAAAATGAAGAAATCTTTGAAGATAATAGGTATGATGACTATATTTTCAATCAAGGTCTATTTGCGAAACAATTTCCTATTAAACCTATAGCAGTTAAAAATCGTCATGTGTTTTATGAGTTACCAAATGATATAGTTGAAGTTTCAGATACTTTTACTGGTACTGTTTGGAATACAGGAATTATGAGACATGGAAAATACTATTCTATTGATACAGAACCTAACTACAATGGTAATCCGATTACTCTAGGAGAAATTCTTCAAGATGAATCTGAAGTACCTGAAAAATATTTTTTAACTGATCAGGCTAAACTAGAAAAATTTCAATATCTTAGAGGACCTAAAAAGATTGAACGAACATCCTCTGACGGACATCAATACATCTATTCAGAAGGAGGAATGTCCCCTTATGATGATTTAAACCTTCCAGGACGAACAATGCTTACATCCGAAGGAACTGTTAATCGTTCCACACATTTATTATTTGTAAACAATAAATATAGATTAATTACCCCTATTGAAGCTGAACGCCTTCAGGATTTCCCAGATGATTGGACAGCTAAAAAGAAACTATCTGATGGTTCTATTGTAGAGGTATCTGATAAAATGAGAATGTTTTTTATGGGAAATGCTTTGGTTACTGAAATTGTAAAAGAAATTGCTAAGTTTATTAAAGAAATTGATTGATTGATTTATCTGAAACTAAAAAAGAGGTGTGAACCTCTTTTTTGTTTCTCTATATCCTTACCTGTCTATCATCTGACCTCTGACCTGTGACAAACATGGTAAAGGTTGCTTTGCAGACATTTCTGCCTTCTTGATTGGTAATATCGACATCCACTACGCAGGTTGTGCGACCTTGATGGACACACTTTCCTTTAATGGTCAATACATCGTCGAGTTTTCCTGCCTTAAGGTAGTTGATAGAGGATTGGAGTGTCACTCCATCAAGCCCCAGCGAGATAACCACCAAACCACTTATTTGATCACATAGTGTGAATAGATAGCCACCATGGGCATTGCCATAGTAGTTGAGAGACGAGTCCACTACTTTGGTCGTCACCACAACGTGACCATCTCTCATTTGTTCAATTTCGTAATTTTCAAAGGCAGATATAGCGTCAAAATGAAAATCTTTCATCGTTTCCTCCTGATATTTCAAACGACACTATGATACTACTTTTTATAGGACTGTGCAAGGAGAAAGCTCCTAGTCTGGCAAAATTCCGACCTGCTCCACAAAGCGCATAAAGGCCGCCTGTCCCTGTTCCGTTTGCTTGTAGACTCCTGCATCCTCAAGAACACGAGCAAAGATAGTACCCACAGAGTCCCTGACGATTTCAAGAGCTTTTTCTTTATCTGTTATGTCTGGATATTGGCCTCTAAGTTGGTCTGCCCATTCCTGATGATAAGAGGCAACCGTATCAGCTTCTCCTACAAGATAGCTAGCGACTTGCTCCACTTCTTCTTTTAGACGTGGTGGCAAGATTGCCAAGCCCATGACCTCAATCAAGCCGATATTTTCCTTCTTGATATGTTGAACATCATTGTGAGGATGATAGATGCCATCAGGATGTTCTGCAGAAGTCTGATTGTCTCTCAAGACTAAGTCCAACTCAAACTGTCCATCACGCTTACGCGCTATAGGTGTAATGGTATGATGCGGTATCCCGTCTGTTTCTGCCAAAATCTGCACTGCAGGATCTGAATACTGGCGCCATTCCTGCAAAATCTTGTCAGCCAAGTTGATTAGTTCCTCTTTGGAATCCGAAGTCAAACGTAGGACAGACATAGGCCACTTGACAATCCCAGCCTTGACCTGTTCAAAACCAGTAAAAGAGAAAGTCTTTTGCAAGGGAGCCAATTCCATAGGAAATACGTGACGGCCTCCCTGATAATGATCATGAGTTAGAATAGAGCCCCCCACAATCGGCAAGTCGGCATTAGATCCAGCAAAATAGCCCGGAAACTGCTCTACGATAGCTAGCAGACGCTCAAAACTCTGACGACTGATAGCCATGGGACGATGCTGGCCATCTAAGAAAATACAGTGCTCATTAAAGTAAGCATAGGGCGAATACTGGAACCCCCACTCCTGACCCGCCATTTCAAAGCGGATAATACGGTGGTTGCTACGAGCTGGGTGGTTGACCCGACCATGATAGCCCTCATTCTCTAGACAAAGCTGACACTGAGGATAATTACTAGCTTGCACCAACTTGGCTGCCGCAATCTCTTTGGGATCCTTTTCAGGCTTAGAGAGATTGATAGTAATTTCAAGTTCACCGTAATCAGATGGAACACGATAAGCAATATTTTTAGCAATGGCCTTGAGTTTGATGTAGTCATTTTTCTGACTGAGTTGGTAAAAATCCTCTATCGATTGCTCAGGAGATCGGGCGTAGGTTGCCCAAAAGTCACGATTGACCTGACTTGGACAAGGGGTCACCAAGTCCATCAGTTCAGCACCGAGGATTTCACGCTCAGTCTGACTATCCTCAATCGTTTCTAATCGAACAGCTTCCTCAACCAGCTGGTCCTTGAGGTCAATCACTTTATCTAGACCAGTCTCAACTTCCAAAACACCGTCTCCCACTCGTGCCAAGACACGATTGGTCAGGTAGATTCGATCCATTTCCTCAAATGAACTTTCAGAAATGACATGTGTTACAAATTTATCTACTAAGGTCACTATAGAGCCTCCTTTTGACTAGTCAAGGACGCGAGTGCCACCTGCAACTTCAGCGATATAGAAGCTTGGAGCGTATCCAACTACTTCCTCGTAGTGTTTGCCAACAGCTTCCTTAAAGGCATCAACAGCATCTTTTTGCACCAAGGCAATGGCACATCCGCCAAAACCTGCCCCTGTCATACGAGCACCGAGAACTCCTTCTTGTGCCCAAGCTGTGTGAACGAGGGTGTCCAATTCCAAACCAGTTACTTCATAATCATGCTCTAGGGAAACGTGTGACGCATTCATCAAACGACCAAATGTTCCCAAATCTCCTGCTTGAAGGGCTGCTTGAGCCTTAAGGGTACGTTGGTTTTCAAGCACAGCATGGCGAGCACGTTTCAAACGGTTTTCGTCTTTAATCAGATAGCTATATTGATCAAAGGCCCACTCGTCTAATTCACCCAAGGTCTGAATATCCAAGGCAGCTTGCAACTCTTCCACTGCTTTTTCACACTCAGCACGGCGTTCATTGTATTTAGAGTCCGCCAATTCACGGCGTTTGTTGGTGTTCATGATAACAACGACATTGTCCTTCAAATCAAGTGGTACCAAATTATAGTCTAAAGTGTTAGTATCTAAGTAAATAGCACGTTGATCAGCCCCCATACCTATAGCAAACTGGTCCATGATACCAGAGTTGACTCCGATAAAGTTATTTTCTGTTTGTTTGCCGATTTTAACCAAATCGAGACGCTCTAATTTTAAATCAAAGAGATGCTCTGCCACGACTCCTGTCAAAAGTTCCAAGGATGCTGAAGAAGACAAACCAGCACCATTTGGGATATTCCCATAAACATAAAAATCAAAACCTTTGTCAATCACATGTCCAGCTTCTTGCAAGAAATGAAGAACTCCTTTTGGATAATTGGTCCAGTTGTGCTCTTTTTCAAACTTGAGGTCAGCGAGAGGCACTTCGATAATGCCCTTGTCCTCAAAGTTAGCTGAGTAGAAACGTAAAACTTGGTCGTCACGCTTGCGAGCTGCACCATAAGTTCCTAAGGAAATGGCTGCTGGAAATACATGTCCACCATTATAGTCTGTGTGCTCTCCAATCAAGTTGATACGACCTGGTGAAAAGAATGTTTGGTCTGCTTCTTGACCAAAAACAGCAAGAAAGTCTTTACGAAGAGCTTCAGCAGTAAGATGTTGTGTCATATGATTTCTCCTTTTACTGTCCGTTAAGTTACCTTAACGTGTAATCGTTTTCTTCTATTGTATCCAAGGGATTTCCCAAGGTCAATCCTTTTTACTAAACTTTTACTAAACTATCAGTAAAATACAGAAAAATATGATATACTAATCTAATCAAGGAGGATTTATGGCTACTTTAAAAGACATTGCACAGCTAGCCTCTGTCTCTATCGCGACCGTTTCCCGTGTCCTCAACCGCGACCAGAGCCTATCTGTTACAGAAGAAACAAGACACCGTATTTTAACTGTTGCTGAAGAGCTGGGCTACACCAAGCACCTCAAGACAGGCGAGTCCCACAAGCCCAAGCAAAAGATTGCCATTATCCAATGGGTCAGCGAGCAGGGGGAACTAGACGACCTCTACTACTACCAGATTCGTCTCGGTATTGAAAAAAGAGCCCAAGAATTGGACTATGATATCTTGCGCTATTTTAATGACCATCCTTTTACATTAAGCGAGGAAGTGATTGGGATTCTCTGCATCGGAAAGTTTAGCCGAGCTCAGATTTCTGCCTTTGAAGAATACCAAAAGCCTCTTGTATTTTTAGATAGCGATACACTTTCCATGGGACATACCTGCATTATCACGGATTTTTACACTGCTATGAAACAGGTTGTCGATTATTTCCTCAGTCAAGGAATGGATCGTATCGGGATTCTAACAGGGCTTGAGGAAACAACCGACCAAGAAGAAATCATTGAGGATAAGCGGCTGGAAAATTTCAGAAACTACAGTCAAGCAAAGGGAATCTATCATGATGAACTAGTCTTTCAAGGAAGCTTTACTGCCCAGTCTGGCTATGACTTAATGAAAGAGGCCATTCAGAGTTTAGGAGACCAACTCCCACCAGCCTTTTTCGCAGCCAGCGATAGTTTAGCTATCGGTGCCCTCCGTGCCCTCCAAGAAGCTGGAATCAGCCTACCAGACCACGTCAGTCTTATTTCCTTTAACGACACCAGCCTGACCAAGCAAGTCTATCCTCCCCTCTCCAGCATCACCGTCTATACCGAAGAAATGGGCCGAGCAGGTATGGATATTCTTAATAAGGAAGTGCTCCACGGTCGCAAAATACCTAGCCTGACTATGCTGGGAACCAGACTGACATTAAGAGAGAGTACTCTGCCATAACTCCACAAATTAAACATGACAAAAAATCCTAATAGAGAGTCTCAAATCTCCATTAGGATTTTCTTTTTTAGTCCATCACAATCATAGACTTAATGGTCTTACGTTCATCCATGTCTTTGTAAGCCTGGTCGATATCTTCCAGTTTATAACTTGAAGTAAAGACGCGACCTGGATTGATATCGCCATCCAGAACAGCTTTTAGTAAAAATTGCTTATCGTATGTTGTAGCAGAAGCTGCCCCACCTGCTACAGAGATATTTTGCATAAATGTCGAACCAAGAGCACGATTATTATAGTGTGGGACTCCTACAAATCCCATACGCCCTCCATTATGGAGAACACCAAGAGCTTGATCAACCGCTGCTTCTGTTCCAACACATTCCAGAGCTGCATCTGCACCACCACCTAGAATCTCACGCACCTTGGCAATACCTTCTTGACCTCGCTCAGCTACAATAGCTGTCGCACCCGACTCCAGAGCCATCTTTTGACGATCTTCATGACGACTCATAAGGATAATTTGCGATGCACCACGCATCTTCGCCGCGATGACAGCACATTGACCTACAGCACCATCACCAATGACCACAACCTTATCCCCTTTTTGAACATTAGCAACACGCGCCGCATGATAGCCTGTCGGCATGACATCAGCAAGAGTCAAGAGGGACTTTAGCATACCTTCTGTGTAGTCAGAAGGTTGTCCAGGGATTTTAACCAGCGCCCAGTTTGCATAGTGGAAACGAATATATTCCGCCTGAAAATCGCCTCCCAAGTTATTACCAATATGATTGTCGCAAGAACCGTCAAAGCCAGCAAGACAGGCATCACACTCACCACATCCATGTGTAAAAGGGACAATGACAAAATCACCTGGTTTCACCGTCGTAATGGCTTCCCCAGCTTCTTCAACAATCCCAATCGCTTCGTGTCCACTATTTTTGTGTCCAGCTTTCGTTTCTGGATTACGGTACCTCCACAGATCCGATCCGCAAACGCACGCGCGAACTACACGAATAATCACATCATCTGCGTCTATAATTTGCGGACGTTCAATGCTAGCAAGTCCAACCTGCCCTGCCTTTGTATATACTGCTGATTTCATTTAAAATTTTCCTTCCTTGTAAAGTTTAATTTTGAGATTTAAGCGATTTAAAGCCACCTGTAACTGAGACAAGCGTTCCTCTAATTTTTTCTGTTCCTCTTCTAAAATACCAAGCCTTTCCTCTCGCGTTTCATCCCCCTTTTGGTAGAGAGACATATAGTCAACTAAACTATCTACAGAGACACCTGCCGAACGAAAACACTTAATAAATTCCAGAGCTTCAATATCATGATCTTGAAAATCACGAATTCCAGTTGCAGTTCGAGTAATCGGTGGCACAAGACCAACCCGTTCATAGTACCGAATCGTATCCGCTGAAATTCCCAACAAGTCACTAGCAGATTTAATATTCATACACTAACCTCCTCTCATTCACTGAATTTAAGCTATTCTAACTCACTTATCTTATTATATAACTTTGAGTTGACTCCAAGTCAAGCATTTTGTATCTAATCGAAAAATCTTTTATCATTATCAGTTCTCTTATTAGCATACCTTTTCATCAATCAAAGAAAGAGGTTGGGGAAAGCGTCTTTCAAATATGATACCAAAGAAACTGGAAAAAAAGTCTTTAAAAGCAAAAAGCGCATAGTATCAGACATTGAAAACCCTTGATACTATACGTTTTTTTGTATGAAGATTTACTTCATTTTCTCTTGAAATTGAGTTTTGTCTCAGCCGCTTTTTCTAGTGTTGATGCCCATGGGATTGCCCTAAGGCTGTTACCTTTCGCTTATGTTGCGCATGATTGCTTTGACTGGTGTCCACTTCGATAGTAATATTCTGCACACCTCTTTCTTCTAAGAGCTGACGTACTTGATTCTTTGTTTCCGTCATCTCCTCCCAATCCTCTAAACAGATATGGATAATAGCATTATTTTCTAGACCATCCATGGACCAAATGCTAAGTTGATTGACACTTTTGACATTGGTCAGAGCCTCCAAATCCTTCTCCAAATCACCTGTCTCTAGTCCTTCTGGCACAGCATCCAGGAAAATCTTGAGTGCGCTCCAAAATCGAGGAATAGCTTTTGTTAGAATGAAGATGGAAATGACAAGCGATAAGAGCGGATCAAGGATATACCAATCTGTAAATCGGAGGATAATCGCCATTAGAATGACAGCCAACCAACCTAGAGTATCTTCCAAAAAGTGCAGGCTCAGAATTGACTCGTTCTTTGTCTTTCCCTTACGAACTACTAGACTAGCTAGCACATTGATACTGACTGCAATGATTCCTAGCCAGAGGACGCCTTCGTCATTAACGGGCTGTGGATTCAAAAGTTTAGTTATATTTTCCAAGATCACTAGAATGGATCCTGTGATAAGAATCACAGCAGTCACTAGGGCCCCTAAAAGACTAAATCGCTTGTAACCCAAGGTGTATTGCCTATCTTCTTCTCTATTTGAGATTGTTTCTAAAAAGGCCGATATGCCGATTGCTATAGCATCTCCCAAGTCATGGATAGAATCAGCAAGAACAGCACTTGAACCGAAGATTCCTCCTGCGATAAACTCAACAATAGCATAGCTTAAATTTAAGAAAAAAGCTACCCAAACAGTATATTTTGCCTTCATCTTTCTCATTCCTTTGTTATAATAGATTTATGAATACCTTGTTCATTATCATTATCCACTAAAACTCAAAGAAAGGATAGAAGCAAAACGTCAGCTTTATTCATTTCTGAACAATTTGCCTCAAGTGTCCATATGACTACCATTGACCGCCGTATCAGCAAAACAAAAAAAGCCATCTATCAAGCTTTTCTACAACTTTTAAACGATAAGGGTTACGAAGCCACTACAGTTCAGGATATCATTGATCTCGCAGATGTGGGACGATCCACCTTTTACTGTCACTATGAGAGTAAGGAACTACTTCTGGACGCGCTTTGCCGCCACCTCTTCCATCATCTCTTTGAAAGAGAGCAACCCATTTCAACTGAGGACTACCTCGCCCACCTCTTTCTCCATTTTCAGAAAAACCAAGACCATATCACCAGTTTACTATTCTCCAAGAATGACTACTTCCTCCGTCAACTCCGGAGAGAGCTGGAGCACCACGTCTATCCCATGCTAACTGATGAGTTTAAAGAAGCACACCCAAGTCTGCCTGCTTCTTACCTCCAACACTTAGTCGTGTCCAACTTTATCGAGACATTGACCTGGTGGCTCAAAAAAGGACAAGACTTTACAGACCAAGAAGTTGTGCAGTTTTATCTAGACCTTCTCATTCCTAAAAATTGAATACAGATTAAAGCTCGGTTGCCTTATTTCTAGGCTACTGAGTTTTTTATCTTTTCAATAATCAAAAAAGCCCAGACAACATTGTCTGAGCAGTTTTCTATATGGTCGTTTAACAAAGTTGAGTTTAGCTTTTCAAGCTATTTCTTCAACAAACCTTGTTCTTGTAGAAACTCCTTGGCTACTTGTTCTGCTGACTTGCCTTCAACACCGACTTGGTAGTTGAGCTGGCTCATCTGGCTTTCAGTAATTTTACCAGCCAATTTATTGAGAACTGTTTCCAACTCTGGATGTTTCTTGAGAAGAGCTTCTTTCATCAGTGGAGCTCCTTGATAAGGTGGGAAGAGTTGCTTGTCATCTTCCAAGACCTGCAAATCATAACGCGCCAATTCCGCATCAGTCGAATAGGCGTCCGTGATTTGAATATCACCTGACTGAATAGCCTGATAGCGAAGGGCTGGTTCCATCGTAGCTACATTGAGATTGAGACCATACATTGATTGTAAGCCCTTATTTCCATCTTCACGGTCATTAAATTCGAGTGTAAATCCAGCCTTCAACTGCCCTTCCACTTTTTTCAAGTCCGAAATGGTCTTCAAGCCATATTCTTGAGCAATCTTTTTTGGAACAGCTACAGCATAGGTATTTTGATAAGACATGGGTTTGAGATAGGCTAGATGATCCTGTTTGGCAATACCATCACGCGCCACCTGATAAACCTGCTCTGGCTCATGACTCACTTTAGGTGATGGTTGCAGCAAACTTTCAGTCACCGTACCAGTAAATTCAGGATAGATGTCAATATCGCCTTTTTTCAAAGCTTCATAAAGAAAGCTTGTTTTCCCAAAATTCGGTTTAACAGTCGCAGTCATGCTGGTATTTTCTTCAATAAGGAGTTTATACATATTGGCCAAAATTTCTGGTTCCGGTCCCAATTTCCCAGCAATAACCAAGTTTTCTTTCTCTTTTTGAGCCAAAAGAGCTGGACTATAAGACAAACCAAGCAATATGGTCACCAAGGCAAAACCAGAGAAAATCGTCCGCAATTTTGCCTTTTCCATCACTTTTAGTAGGAAGTTAAAGGCAATGGCAAGCACTGCGGAAGAAAGTGCCCCAATCAAAATCAGACTGGCATTATTACGGTCAATTCCCAAAAGGATAAAGGAACCCAGTCCCCCTGCACCAATCAAGGCCGCCAAGGTTGCCGTACCGATAATCAAGACCGCTGCCGTCCGAATCCC
Source organism: Streptococcus bouchesdurhonensis (assembly GCF_948472335.1). The sequence continues at coordinate 11,653 of NZ_CAOKTW010000016.1, forward strand.
AGACATCATAACAGGCATAGCAAGTGGAATTTCAAACTTCTTGAGACGCTCCCACCTAGTCATCCCAAAGGCAATCCCAGCCTCTTGTAGACTTGGATCAATTCCCTTGAGTCCAGTGATGGTATTTTGTAAAATCGGAAAGATCGCATAAATCACTAGAGCTGTCAAAGCCGGCAAGGTTCCAATTCCCATCAAGGGAATAAAGAGCCCTAACAAGGCCAGAGACGGGATGGTCTGGAAAATCCCTGCAATCTGTAAGACCCAATCCGCTAACTTCTCATGATATCGAAGATAAACAGCCAAGGGAATCGCTATAAAGATGGCCAGCAACAAGGTCAAAAGTGACAACTGCAAATGTTGAGATAGAGCTGTCAACCAATCACTAAAACGATCCTGAAAAGTTGCAATTAAATTAGTCATGTACACTACCTCCAAACAAGTCTGCTACAAAATCTGTTGCAGGAGCTTTTAAAATCGTCTCGGGATTCGCCACCTGACGAATCTCTCCATCCTGCAAGACAGCAATACGGTCCGCCAATTTCAGAGCTTCATCCGTATCATGGGTTACAAAAATCGTTGTCATCCCAAATTCTTTATGCAATTCTTTCGTCAGAATCTGCAACTGTTTTCTCGAAATAGCATCAAGAGCCGAAAAAGGTTCATCCATGAGGAGAATCTTAGGCTGACCAATCATAGCCCGTACAATTCCAACACGCTGTTGCTCCCCACCAGATAGTTCACTAGGTAAACGATGCCCATACTCAGCTACTGGCAAGCCAACCTTGGCCAAAAGCTCTTCTGTTTTCTGAGCAATTTTTTCCTTAGTCCAGCCCTTCATCTCAGGAATCAGGGCAATATTTTCAGCAACCGTTAGATTTGGAAAGAGAGCAATGGCCTGTAAAACATAACCAGTAGAAAGACGAAGTTCACGCTCATCATAGTCTTTGATACGCTTGCCATCCATATAAATATTTCCATCAGTCGGTTCCAAGAGGCGGTTGACCATCTTGATCATGGTCGTCTTACCTGATCCAGATGGACCAACTAAAACCATAAACTCGCCATTCTCAATCCGTAAATTAACATCTCTCAAGACATCTTTTTCTGTGTAGCGTAGCGCCACATTTTTGTATTCAATCATTCTGTATCCTCAATTTAAAACTTCCCTCTATTGGTCAAGTCTTCTACCTTAGGCATGACTTCCTTATTATCCCAATGTTCCACAATTTTCCCGTTTTCTAGACGGAAGATGTCATACTGGGCATAGGCAACTCCACCAATCTGAGTCTGACCATAGCTAACCACATAGTTTCCTTGTCCTAAGAGTTGGAAAACAAAGTCAAAAGTGGTCTTTACTTATAAACAGCTAATTTGCTCCATTTTAATCCTCATTTTCCTCCTCTTTCAGATTATCCAAAATTCTTTCTTGAAAGGCTTCAAACTGACGAATTTCTTCCTCTGAAAATCCTTTGTAAAAGATCGTATCCAATTTCTGACTGACACGATACCCCACTTCTTTCTGAGACTGCCCCAACTCTGTTAAAACCAAATACTTCTTACGCTTATCTTCTCCACATGGACTAATAGCTACAAGATTTTGTTCCTCTAGTTTTTTAATCATCGTCGTCAGTGTATTGTTAGCAAGCCCAGTCGCAAGCGCAATATCTGTTGCAGTTGCACAGCCAGTTTCACTATTCCATAAAACCGCTAAAATCTTGCCCTGCTCACTCCGATAAAGAGCTTCAGGGTCTTGGCTCAGTAACTTTTGAAAAATCCGCCCATTCAACAAACGAATATGATGGGCTAGCAAATGACTATCCTTCATAACACCTCCAATTTATTTCGATATCGAAAAGAATAAAACAATTGTAACACTCATCGTTCTAACTGTCAACTATTTCGATTTGGAAATAATTTTTCCCAGTAAAAAAATCTCCTACCCAAAGTAGAAGATTTTAATCTTATAAACTTAATCCGTCATGTCCGATACCAAAGTTCGATGCTCCAACGGAATACTGCACATAACTAGTAAGAAAATGAAACCTGACTGAATCCAGAAGAGGGCCAAGTCAAAAATTCCATGTACAGCAACCACTGTAAGGAAAGACAGATAAAGACCGATAATCGGACGTTTCCCCGACTCCTGACTCATATCCATCATCAATCGAACAGGAGCAACAGAAGACAAAACTAATAAAATAGTCCCCACAATTCCGTAACTCAGAATCGTATCGATATATAGACTGTGAGCATGTTCATGATAAGGAGCATTTATCCTAGGATAAGAGTGCATGTAGGTCAATGGCCCCTCACCCCAAAAAGGATTTTGCTTAAACAAGGCCATCCCAGCATCCCAGATAGAAATGCGCTCTTCCATAGAAGAATCCAAAGTCCCCATCCGAACTCCCAAATCACTAGAAAAGAGGAAACTCAAGCCAATCGCGAAGACCCCAATACTAAGCCAAAAGGCCTTCCAGTTTTTAATGGTCGTAAAGAGATAGATGATTGCTCCAGCGATAATAGCAGGAAAGGCAGTTCGATTTTGAGTAAAGTTCAAACCAAAGAGATTCACAAAGCCTGCAATCACACAGAATACTTTCAACCAATTCAACTTGGTCGTTGTAAACAGATAGAAGGCAATCATGATACAGAAACAACAAATAATTCCATAATAATTAGGATTAAAGAAGGTCACTTCTGCTCTATTCTGATGCCAGACCTGCATATTGGGTGAAAGAAAAGCATAGTTGAATTTCTTCACAATTTGGAAATGCTCTAAACTCGCAAAAGCAGCTGACAATACACTACCAAATAAGACGAGCTGCAAAATCAAACGAAAGAATTTATGTGATAAAATCGACTGATAGTGCAAAAAGAAAATAGTAAAAAGAAAAATTCCTACCGAAGCCACAACTCCCATCCAATTTTGTGCAAAAACGGATATAACAGTACTATAGCCAAGAAAAAGAAGCAGCATCGGATGCTCCCCCATTTTCTGAAGAATACTTTTCATATCCCCTGTAAAAATTAAACTGATAATATATAAACAGAATACAACTACAAAAAGATAAAAGGGTAAAAAGATACTCAGGATAATTCCCAATAAAATCAGCTCTTTACTAGACAACCCTTTCAGCTTTTCAATAAAGCCTATTGATTTCAAAATGAATCCTTTCTCTCCAAATCAATTGATTCAGATAATAGTAAGCTACCCTATATTGTACCACTTTTTTAGCAATTTGAAAACAAAGGAAACGTTTTCTAAAATAAAAACCCTATTTTATCAACCATATCAAGGCTTCAAAATGTTACTTCAATTCCGTTCTCAATTACCCGATAAGTCTGATTTTGCAAATCAATTTCTGCTACTGCTGTTACGGACTTATCTTTATTTTGACGTTTGATTACAATGCTGTGGGCTGTTGGTGTTTTAACGTCAATAGTTCCTTCTAAATCAAATGCTTCTGAACGATTACGGAAAGAAAATAGATTGAGAAGGGCCTTCACTACAGGACGTTGGACTTCTTCTGCTATTTCCTCATTGCTATAGTAATGACGATTAATATTTCGACCTTCTTTGGTTTCTTCTAATAATTCCAGGTCATTCTTTCCTGCTAGTAGACCCACATAGTAGACTTGGGGAATACCTGGGGCAAAAGCTTGAATCAGACGGGCAAGGAAATACTTGACATCATCATCTCCAAGCGCAGAATAGTAGGTTGAATTGATTTGGTAGATATCTAGATTGTTATACTCTGCACTGGAGTACTTACGTTTGACATTCGCTCCAACCTTATAGAGCTCATTTGAAGCATAGTCAATTTCTTCATCGGTCAGGATATCCTTGACATCCACCACTCCAATCCCATCATGGGTATCTAGTGTCGTAAATTGCTTCATCGGGCTCATCTTTAACCACTTGGCTAAGCGCTCTGTTCTGGAACTGTAAAGAGTATAAAGAGTCACCATTGGAAGGGCAAAATCATAAACATAGTAATCATGATCCGCTATTTTAAACTGAATAGAATAATGTTCATGAATCTCAGGTAAGAGCTCTGTCCCATACTCAGCAGCGATATCTCGGACTTTATCCAACAAATCCCAAATATCTGGTTCCACAAAGAAATCATTGGTATCCAACTTCTTCACTGCATAAGCAAAGGCGTCTAGACGAATCAAATCACACCCGTTACTTGCCAAGTGCTGAATGGTCTTACGGATAAATTCCATCGTTACTTCTTTGGTCACATCAAGATCAATCTGCTCCTCACCAAAGGTATTCCACAAATGTTCGACTGACCCATCTTCAAACACAATCTCTTGCTTTGGTGCACGATCCTTACGCTTGTAAATTAAATCTACATCAGACTGTGTCGGACGGTTTTCTGGCCAAAACTTATCCCAGTTTAAAAAGAGATCTTTAAATTCACTGGCTTCATGTTTTTCTTGATAGTCCTTATAATACTTAGATTGACGAGAAATATGATTAATCATAAAGTCAAACATAAGATAATATTTCTCACCTAAACGCTTAACATCCTCCCAATCACCAAAAGCTGAATCCACTTCGTCGTAGTCAACTGGCGCAAATCCACGATCACCTGTTGATGGGAAAAATGGTAGAAGGTGAACTCCCCCAATAGCATCTCCAAAATACTCTTCCAAATTCTCATATAAGTCTTTAAGATTATTTCCCAGACTATCTGAATAGGTAATCAACATGGTTTTATTCTGAATTGGCATCATTACTCTCCTTTTTCTAATTGAAGCCAAGTCTTATATGACTTGGCTTCGTAAATCAAGTTCATGTTATACTCTTCGAAAATCTCTTCAAATCACGTCAGCTTTATCTGCAACCTCAAAGCTGTGCTTTGAGCAACCTGCGGCTAGCTTCCTAGTTTGCTCTTTGATTTTCATTGAGTATTAAATCTCTGTTTATCATCAAACTCGTACTAATATAGACTGTGATAAACTAAGTACTACTTTCTTGTTTTCTACATAGAATTATCAACAAGCTGAACCCTTCCTCTGTGTCAAAGACTATAGATTCTATGAGTTCTTCTTACTTCACTGCTCCGTTGCTCATGCCTGAAATAATATGTTTTTGGAAGATGAGGTAGACGACAGTAATTGTTACAATTCCTACAATATAGGATGCAAAACTTGGCCCATAGTCATTAAAATACTGACCTTGGTAGTTGTACTGGAAGAGAGGCAAAGTCCACATTTTGGAATCCTTATTCAAAATTAACAATGGCAACATAAAGTCATTCCAGAACCATAATGCATTGATAATCAAGGTTGTAGCATGCATGGGCTTCAGCATTGGAAAGATAATTCGACGGTAAGTTGTAAATCGATCAGCCCCATCAATTTCTGCAGCTTCATCTAAACTATCTGGTACACTGATTTTAATATAACCAACATACAAGAAGAGGGTCTGTGGAATTGCATAAGTTAGATAAAGTAGTACCAACCCCCACATATTTGCCAGGCCGAGTTTGCTCATCATAACTGTGATAGGAATCATAATCACCTGAAATGGAACAAATATCCCTAAGATCAAGAGCGAATACATAATTGCAAAGGCTTTTTTCTTGGACATATTTCGAGCAATGGAATAAGCTGCAGCTGGTATAAAGAAGGCTACTACAATCAATGATAACACCGTAATAACAGCTGAATTCCAGAAATAGCCTCCAATCCCATCCGAAACTAATCGTTCATAATTGCTTAATGTAAAAGGATTGGGCAAACCAAAGAAATGATTCATGATATCCTTGGTTGTCTTGAAGGAACTAAAAACCGTTACCAACAAAGGAACAAGTATGAGAATACCACCTACTATCAAGAGGACATACTTCCAAAACTGATTCAATTTTTCTTCTTTTTTCATGTGTAAGACCCCCTTATTAGATTTCAAATTTCTTTGATAGTTTGATTTGGATCAGAGAAACAATTCCAATAATTAAGAATAAAATCAAGGCAATTGCATTCGCATATCCATATTGATTACTCTTGAAGGCATAGTTGTAGACTAAAAGACCAAGAGACGTTGTAGCATTATTAGGACCACCACTCGTCAAGGCAAAAATTTGGTCAAAGGCAGTCAAACCGGACTTAAGAGCTAGGATAAAAACCATAGAAATCGTTGGCAACAAATATGGTAATTCAATTTTCCAAAAAGTTTGTTTGCTTGTTGCACCATCAATTGATGCCGCCTCCAAAATATCAGATGGAATACTCTGAAGACCAGCAAGAAAGAGAATAATCGGCATTGCTACTCCTTGCCATAGAAGAACAAAAATAGTTGCCACTACCGCTCCGATTGGTGTTCCTAATAGACTTTCTTGTAAAAAACTAATCCCTAAAATTTTTCCAATCGTTGGAAGACCATAGTTGAAGAATTGTTTAAAAATCAAGGAAACTGTCAAACCAGACAAAACAGCTGGGAAAAAGAACCAAGCTCTAAAGAAGGTCTGCCCTTTCATCTTAGAATTTAAGGCTCGAGCCACAACCATCCCAATTGTAATCTCTCCAATAATCAATGCTAGGGTTAAAATCAAAGTAAAAGCAATGGCTGTGAAGAATTTCCCATCAATCATCAGCAATTTGTAGTTGTTCAAACCAACAAATTTATAATTATAGGTCAATCCAGTCCAGTTAGTCAAACTATAGAAAGCACCTTGTACCATCGGAAAGTAAAAGAAGATAGCTTGTAAAGCAAGCGGGATGAGCAAAAATGTCCAACCCCAGTATTTATTTAAAAATTTTCGAATAGCCATATCATCTTAACTCCTATTCTAGTCCAAATCTGCCTTCATTGGATTAAAGAAAGCATTGAGATTGTTTGCCATATTTTTCAGATTTTTATCCATCAGGTAACCTGTACTTAGATTAAAAAAGTCTTCTTCAGAGTTCCAGCGTTGGCCCAACCAAACATAATGTTTATCCGTAAAGGCCAGTTTAGAAATCTCTGCAAGCGCTGAATCTTCTTTTTCCTGTATGCCTTTCACCGCAACTGGTGATCCATCTACATCATAATATGACTGCATAGCTTTTGGACTAGTCATATAGCTGATAAATTCTTCGGTTTCTTTAGGATGTTTGGTAGTAGCCGAAGTTGATAATGCCATGTCCCCTGCACCAACAGTGACTTCTTTTCCTACTTCTTCTCCTGGGAAGGCAAACATCCCCACATCAAATTTTGGATCCTGTTGATTAATTGCCGCTAATGCCCATGATCCTTGTGGCATCATAAAAGCTTTTTCATTCGAGAATGCTACCACCGCATCATTATAAGAGGCACCACGCCATCCATCTTGAGCATTATCCGCCAACAAATCTAGTCGTTCTGCATCTGCTTTTAAAATAGCATCATCTACAGAAATAGCATTTGGTTTTGAAAAGCGAAGATAGTTATTAGCTGCGTCTCCACTGCCTGTAATGGTAATGAGAGAAAGTTGGTGATAACCGTTTAATGTCCATCCTTCATTGCCTGCAACTGCAAACGGAGAATTCCCACTATCTTTTATCTTTTTAACAATCTCTTGAAACTCTTTAAAAGTCTTCGGTTCCTCAAGTCCTAATTCCTTAAACTTTGTTTTATTGTAATAAATTCCATAAAGGTTAGCAGTTAAAGGCACACTATAAATCTTGTTATTGATTGCATACTTTTCTGCATAGTCATTCTTAATATTCTCAAGATAAGATTTCCCTGTCATATCTGCAAAGTAACCTGCTTTTGCCCACTCCTGAAAATCCATATTTTGAGGATAGATATTAACAATATCTGGAACATCTCCTGATAAAATCCGAGTCTTCAGAACAATGCCAGCTGCCGGAACAGTCGTCAGTTTTACATCAATAGTAGGATGATCCTTTTCAAAATTATCTACAATTTTTTGCAAAGTATCCGCCATTTCGGTCTTCTGGTTAAAAAATTCAATCGTTACCTTTCCATCAGTCGATTGATTATTCTGACCACAAGCCGCTAGGCCTAGTAAACTAGCCCCAGCGACTAAAAGAAAACCTGCTTTCTTATACCATTTCATTGGAAAGCCTCCTTTATAAATTTATACACCTTTATTATAGTCTTCTAAAAATATACTGTCTACTCAAAAAATCTCCTTGGGATAAAATAACAGTTAAACCCGCATACATTAGTTCTGCACCTGAGTAAACTTCGCCATTTTCCTGTAATTCATATAGTCCCTCTTCATCCAAATCTTTTAACTTTAAAGTTGTTTCCATGGTCTCTACAACTGACAAAACGCGAACGTAGGTTACAATCGTTTGATTTTTGTAATTAAATTGTACAGCTGCTTCATTGGATGCAGTATCAGGATTAATTAGTCTATACTGTTGTCCTAACTGAACTACTGGTCGTAATTCTTTATACAAGTTCACCTGATTAGCAATCTCAGCTTTCTCTTCAGCTGATAAACTTGTCAAATCAAGCTCAAATCCCAAATTTCCCATCATTGCTACATGACCACGTGTTTCTAATGGTGTCGTTCGCCCCATCTGATGATTCGGTACTGCTGACACATGAGCCCCCATAGAAATGGTTGGATAGAGATAGGATGAACCGTATTGAATTGGTAAACGTTCAATAGCATCAGTATTATCACTAGCCCAGACTTGTGGGAAATAGCGCATCATACCAAGATCATTTCGTCCACCGCCACCAGAGCAGGACTCAAAGAGAATATGGCTGTGTTTCTCTGTTAGATAAGAAACGAGTTCGTAAAGCCCCAACATGTACTGATGAGATTGCATCTTTGTCTCTAGATAAGTAAAGCCATTTCCTAGGTTGGTCATATTACGATTCATATCCCATTTAATATAATCAATCTCATGATAAGATAGGAGTTGATCTAAGACATTTTTCAAGTATTCTACTACCTGAGGATTGGCAAGATTAAGTACTAATTGATTCCGAGAATAAGTATGCTCATAACCAGGAACCTGAATAGCCCAGTCAGGATGTTTACGATACAAATCACTATCTACAGAAATCATTTCAGGTTCTAACCAAAGTCCAAACTGCAAACCTCTTTCATGGATAGCTGAAATCAGACTTTCTAGGCTTCCACCCAGTTTTTTCTCATTAACAACCCAATCACCTAAAGCACGATTATCATCAAAACGATTGCCAAACCAACCATCATCTAATACAAAAAGTTCAATGCCAACTTTCTTAGCTTCATCAGCTAGCTCTAACAGTTTTTCTCTCTGAAAGTCAAAGTAAGTAGCTTCCCAGTTATTAATTAGAATTGGGCGTTCTTTTGTAGAAAATTTACTTGGCATAATGTGCTTCAGTACAAAATTCTGACTTTCATGACTAACACCAGTTAATCCCTTGTCTGAATAGGTCATTAAAGCTACCGGTGTTTCAAAGTATTCCTCAGGGTCTAACTTCCAAGAAAAGTTTTCCGGATTAATCCCAATAGCCAGCCGAACTTCATTCAATTGATTCTTTTGAACAAAAGCTTCAAAGTTTCCACTATACATTAGTTGAATAGCAAACACATTCCCAGCATCCTCTGTGACTCCTTGATCACATAGTAAAAGAACTGGTGTTTGAGCATGCCCAGAAGCTCCACGGTTCGAACTAATCGAAAAGATTCCTTGTTCTACCTGTTGACGTCTGACAGTCTTTTCACGAGCATAAGCTCCCTGAAGAGTTACGATTTCGTAAGCTGCAGTAGGGAAATCAGCCATAAAAGAAAAATCTTTATGAATGACAACTTCCTGATTACTATTATTCTCTAATTTACTGTAGCTAGCAATTGTCGAATCATTATTAAAAGCAGTATAATACAAATTCAGACTAAGTTGAGCCTTAGAATCTTCTAACACTAAGACAAGAGTTTCTATATCATCCATGCTATGTGGAGAAGGTAAGCCCTGTGGACCATTCTGACCTTTTAAAATTTTTGCTTCTACAAATCGAAAGTCTGTTACTTCAGTTACACTATGCTGAATCTGTATAGTTGGTTTCCTAAAATCTCCTAAGCCATGTTGTCCAAAAATTTGACGTTGAGTATCTAAACTAAAGGTTCGATTAGTAGCTGTTGGATTTCCTGAAAAGGCATGGTCTCGTTCATAAACACTATTGGAACCTTTATAGTTCTTAATAGTCTTTCCTAAATGTTTCAAAAGTAAGTAGCCATTTCGATTTTCAATAATCAAACTTAGATTTTTACTTTCAACATAAAATAGATTATTCTCTATCCTAACTCCCATTTACTTCACCTCATCACTTTATAGATTATATTTTATCATCTGAAATCGCTTTCCGAAATAGAAAAATGTCTCAAGAATATGGTAAAATGTTAGGTAGGAGGTAGCACATGCTAGTTTTTTCAGAATACCAGACTGGAACAATTGACCTTTCCCTAAGCTTTTATGGATATGAGGAATGCACACCAAATTACTCTTTTGGTCCAACAATTCGAGATACATACGTCCTACATTACATTACTAAAGGACAAGGAAAATTTCATTACAAGGGTAAAATTGTTGATTTAAAAGAAGGAGATTTCTTTCTATTAAAACCAGATGAACTAACCTTTTATCAAGCAGATAGTAAAGAACCTTGGGCCTACTACTGGTTAGGAATCACTGGAGGGAAAGCTCCTGATTATTTTGCTCTTTCTCAAATTTCTGACCAATCTTATCTCATCCAATCTGAAACTTGTCATACCCAGACTACTGCAAAACTCATCTCAGACATTGTCCGCTTCGCTCAGATTACCAAATCAAATGAATTAGCTCAACTCCATATCATGGGACAACTCCATGAACTGATGTTTCATCTGGGAACTATTGCTCCCAATCAGAAGAAAAAGAATATTTCATCGACCCACCAACTCTATCTTGAATGCAAACGATTAATTGATAGCCACTATCCTCAATCACTTACAATTCAAGATTTAGCAAAAGAACTATCCGTTCACAGAAGCTACTTATCAAGCGTATTCAAAGAATTTAACACCTTATCTCCAAAAGAATACCTACTATACGTTCGAATGTATCGAGCTAAACAACTCCTCGAAAATACCCAAGAGTCAATCAAGGTAATTGCATACTCGGTAGGCTTTTCAGATCCACTACATTTTTCTAAAGCTTATAAACAATACTTTAATCAGACTCCAAGTCAAACAAGAAAAGAATATTCTCAACACCAACTAGTGAGAAAGGAAACACTATGAAATCCTACCAAGCCGTCTACAAAATTCTAGCTAAAGAAACCGACTATATCAGCGGAGAAAAGATTGCAGAAGAACTATCACTGACCCGAACATCAATTTGGAAAGCCATCAAGCGTTTAGAACAAGAAGGCATTGAAATTGATAGTATCAAAAACAAAGGCTATAAACTGGTGAATGGTGACCTTATTCTTCCAGAACTTCTAGAACAAAATCTTCCAATTAAAATCAGTTTTAAACCCGAAACAAGATCAACACAACTCGATGCAAAAGAAGCAATTGATTTAGGAAATGAAGCAAACACCCTCTATCTAGCTTCCTATCAAACAGCTGGCCGAGGCCGTTTTCAACGTTCTTTCTACTCACCCCAAGGTGGCATTTATATGACACTCCATCTTAAACCAAATCTCCCCTATGACCAATTACCATCCTACACACTACTTGTAGCAGGAGCTATCTACAAAGCCATTAAGAACCTAACTTTAATAGATGTCGACATAAAATGGGTCAATGATATCTACCTCAAAAATCATAAAATTGGAGGAATCCTCACTGAGGCAATGACGTCTGTAGAATCAGGCCTAGTCACAGATATCATTATTGGAGTAGGAATCAACTTTACTATTAAAGACTTCCCTCAAGAATTAAAAGAAAAAGCTGCTAGTTTATTTAATGTACCAGCACCTATTACCAGAAATGAATTAATTATCGAAATATGGCGCACTTTCTTCGAAACACCAGCAGATGAGTTGTTATACCTATATAAAAAACAGTCATTTGTTCTTGGAAAAGAACTTACTTTTACACTAGATCAAAAAGACTACAAAGGACTTGCTAAAAATATCTCTGAAAATGGAAAGCTTTTGGTGCAATGTGATAACGGAAAAGAAATCTGGCTCAATAGCGGAGAAATTTCACTCAAGAATTGGAAGTAATAATAAACGAGAACAACCATAAAAT
>NZ_CAOKTW010000017.1:0-23136 GCF_948472335.1 Streptococcus bouchesdurhonensis
CATTTTACCATGAATGGCTAGATTTGTAAAGGGGTTTTAAGCTTTATTTTCATTGCCAGAGAGATTGAGAAGGAGGGTAAAGGTGCTTCCTAGACCGTACTGGCTAGTAACTGTGATTTCCCCACCCAATTGATGGGCCAATTCACGCGCAATCGCAAGCCCTAAGCCATGACCACCTGTTTTCATATTACGCGAAGTTTCGACACGATAAAGACGTTTGAAAATATTCTCCAAGTCCTCTGGGGCAATCCCCTGTCCCTCATCGGTCACACTGATTGAAAGCTGGTTATTTTCCAGCTTAGCCACCACCTCCAGCTTGGTTCCTGGAGCAGAATATTTAAAAGCGTTATTGACCAGATTCACCAAGATACGAGAAAGTTTGGCATAATCTCCTTCAATCCGGGCAGACTCTGGGATTACCTGCAAATGGACATCTCGCTCCTCCTGCTCAATCAAGAACTGAAATTCACTCATGCACTCAATCAAGAGCTGGTCCAAAAAAATGCTGTCTTTGCTGGTCGTTTCGACCTGATTTCTAGCTGTGTTTAGGGTCAAAAAATTCAACTCCTCAACCAGTTTATTGAGTCTTTCAGTCTGACGCCCAATGGTTGCTAGATAATGGTCCTGTTCGCCTTCCTTGATAACCCCATCCAAAATCCCTTCTACCGTCGCTTGGATCGAAGTGATGGGGGTCTTGATATCATGCGAAAGTTGAGCAATCATCAAGCCCTTTTCTCGTTCGCTTTCTTCCAAGGAATCAAAGGTGGCCTGCAAATCATGGGACATTTCATTGAAAGCTTGGCCTAATTGCTGAAATTCTACAGGTCCTTGAACCTCCAGACTTGATGGAAAGTCCTTGTCCGCTACCCGCTTGGCATGTTCCTTGAGTTTGCCCAATGAAGTAAAGACAGGCGATAGGAGAAAGAGACTAATCCCAGCACCGATAAAACTAGCCACAAGAGTCATACCCACTAGGAAATAAATTTCTCTTTCTTCAATTAACATGCGCTGGATGGCCCAAAAAACCACGATAATCGTTAGGAGTGTTGAAATGACATACCCCACTAAAATATAACTTTTTAATTTCATTAACTACCTCGTGCTTTCTCAATTTTGTAGCCCAAGCCCCAGACGGTTTTGATGGTGGGTGTTTCTGAACTAGCATGTTTAGCCAACTCCTGTCGAAGAGCATGAATATGAACATTCAAGGTATTGGTGTCATCCACATAGTCTTCTTGCCAGACCTTTTCATAGAGGTCTGTCTTAGAGAAAACCCGCTCTGGATTGCTGGCTAAAAGCCATAGAAGTTCGAAGGATTTGACGGTCAAATCAAGCGCCACATCTCCAACTTGGACCTCATGGCTACCATGATTCATCCGTAAATTCCCGAGACTGACGACTTCTGTCTCACCTCCACGATGAAGGCGACGCAAGATATTGTGGACACGCAAAACCAGCTCACGAGGACTAAAGGGCTTGGCAATAAAGTCATCTGCCCCTAAGCTCAAGCCGTAAATCTTGTCCTGCTCACTGGTCTTAGCCGTGATAAAGAGAAAAGGCTGATCCGGAGATTGATACTGAACTTCGCTAATCAAATCATAACCATCCATCCGAGGCATCATGATATCTGTAATAATCAAATCAATTGGTTTTCTCTTGAAGATTTCTAAGGCCTCTACTCCATCATGGGCCACCAAAACCTGATATCCTGCCTGAACCAGATAACGTTGATGAATATCTGTGATTTCTACCTCGTCGTCAACGAGTAAAATTGTCTTTCCCATCTGTCTCTCCTTTGAAAAAAACAGTGCTATACCACAATAGTATAACACTATTTTAATCTCTTTACGAACATTCTAAACGATATCTGGATTTTTCATATCCTAGATAGAAAGTCTGTAGCTAGACTAGTCATTTTCTTCTTTTTTAGCTTTCAAACCGAGTCCACCTAGAAGTCCGGCCAAGGCTAATCCAAAGAATCCAAGAGTAGCCATTGATGTTTGGGCTTCACCAGTATATGGAAGCATGTCTTTTTGGTCTTTCATTTGATCAGCCATCATTGGACTTGATACCTTGTTATTAGATACCATCTTGCCTTCATCAGACATTTTGCTTGAGGCTGCTGGAGCTTGATCTTGTTTCATGCTTGGTGTTGCCATAGGCTGGCTAGCATTCATGGTTTTGTCCTGCTCTTTGTTAGGCATCATCTTATCCTGACTAGCAGCTGGCATTTTAGATTTCATCTCATCTTGATTGGCACTAGGCATTTGAGCGTTCATCTTAGATGCATCTTGATGACTATTCATCATTGGAGCCGGCATAGCTGAACCATTAGAAGATGGGACGAAACCTGACTGCATCGGAATCAGAGACTGATGTCCATGCAAGTTCACTGTCAAATCTTTTGTCGCTACAAGGTTGCTCAAGTCTGCCTTGCCATCTTTAGCACCGTACACTTTAATAGTAGCTTTATAACTTTGAGTTCCGTTTTGTTTCAAGAGGTCTAGAAGCTCTTTATCAGATTTACCTTGAGTTCCTGCCAAATCCACTTCGTAGAAGTAAAGGCCTTTGCCCAATTTTTCTACTGGTGGAAGAGCTGGATTTTTAGCTGAGCCGTTGTCTGACCATGGGGCCTTGTCAGAAGCTTTCAAGATAAGACGAGTCAACATACCGTCACCAGCGAAGAATTCATATGGAATGACTTGGTTGACACCAGCTGTAAATGGGCCTGGGAAGTTGGCTTTGTCCAAGTAAGTAGCTGGGACATCCACTGTGTCTTTGGTGTTGTCAGCCACACCTTTTTGAACTTCAGCTGGAGTGGTTAAGCCATTCAAATTGACATCCAAATCTTTTGTCGCTACGAGATTGCTCAAATCAGCCTTGCCGTCTTTCGCACCGTAAACTTTGATGGTAGCTTTATAGCTTTGAGTACCATTTTGTTTTAAGAGGTCAAGCAAATCTTTGTCTGATTTACCTTGAGTACCTGCCAAGTCCACTTCATAGAAGTAAAGGCCTTTGCCTAATTTTTCTACTGGTGGGAGAGCGGGATTTTTAGCTGAACCATTGTCTGACCATGGAGCCTTGTCAGAAGCTTTCATGATAAGGCGAGTCAACATACCGTCACCAGCGAAGAATTCGTATGGAATGACTTGGTTGACACCGGCTGTGAATGGACCAGGGAAGTTCGCTTTGTCCAAGTAAGATGCTGGAACATCTACTGTGTCTTTAGTGTTGTCGGACACACCTTTTTGCACTTCAGCTGGGGTAGTCAAGCCATTCAAGTTGACATCCAAATCCTTAGTCGCTACGAGGTTGCTCAAATCGGCCTTGCCATCTTTGGCACCGTAAACCTTGATAGTGGCTTTATAGCTTTGAGTGCCGTTTTGTTTCAAGAGGTCTAGAAGCTCTTTATCAGATTTACCTTGAGTGCCAGCCAAATCTACTTCGTAGAAGTAGAGGTCTTTGCCTAATTTCTCTACTGGTGGAAGAGCGGGATTTTTAGCTGAACCGTTGTCTGACCATGGAGCCTTGTCTGAGGCCTTCAAGATAAGGCGAGTTAACATACCGTCACCGGCGAAGAACTCGTAAGGAATAACTTGATTGACACCGGCTGTGAATGGCCCTGGGAAATTCGCTTTATCCAAGTAAGTAGCTGGAACATCTACTGTGTCTTTAGTATTGTCAGCCACGCCTTTTTGGACTTCAGCTGGAGTAGTTAAGCCGTTCAAGTTGACATCCAAATCCTTAGTCGCTACGAGATTGCTCAAGTCGGCCTTGCCATCTTTAGCACCGTACACCTTGATAGTAGCTTTATAACTTTGAGTGCCGTTTTGTTTCAAGAGGTCAAGAAGTTCTTTGTCTGATTTGCCTTGGGTACCTGCCAAATCCACTTCATAGAAGTAGAGGCCTTTGCCTAATTTCTCTACTGGTGGGAGAGCGGGATTTTTAGCTGAACCGTTGTCTGACCATGGGGCTTTGTCGGATGCTTTCAAGATAAGGCGAGTCAACATACCGTCACCAGCGAAGAATTCATATGGAATGACTTGGTTGACACCGGCTGTGAATGGACCTGGGAAGTTGGCCTTGTCTAAGTAAGTGGCTGGGACGTCTACTGTATCTTTGGTGTTGTCGGCTACGCCTTTTTGGACTTCAGCTGGAGTAGTTGCTGGTTGCGCTTCATTTGCTTCACGGTTTTGTCCGGAAACTGTAGGCGCAGGATTTGTCGCAGGTTTAACCGCATCCTCTGTTTCTTTCTTAGATTCTGGTTTTGCTTGCACTTCTTCTTTTGGCGCTACCACTTGGTCTTTATCAGCTACATTCACTTTTTCTGGAGAGCTTGTAGCATCCAAGCTTGCTTTAGGTGTTGCGTCTGCCTGTTCTGAAGGAAGAGCTGTATCGACTGCTTCTTTGAGAAGTTCTGCTGGTAAGTCGCTCTTTTCACTCACCGAAGCAGCGTCTGGCACGACTTGGGCAGGGGTTGGATTGACCACATCGGCACGTACAGAACTTGGTTGACCAACTAGGACAAAAAAGCCACTGGCTACAACAACTGAGGCAACACCGACGCTAAGACGGCGGATAGACCAACGAGTATATCTTTGATTTGGATTGAATTTCATAGGATTCTCCTTAGAGTTTTTCTTTATTTGATGACTCTAGTATAATCTCCTAAAATTAAAAAGGATTAAGAAAAAGTTAAAATTTTTCTTAAATCCCTCTTATAAAATACTTATATTAATTAAATCCATAAACAGACTTGGTGATTTGATAGACGACATTGGAAAGTTTGCGAGCTGGCAAGACTGAATGTTTGGTCAAACGGCTGAGCATGGTTTTGCGAATAGCCTGAAAGACCTCTGGATTTTCCTGCTGAATATAGGTCCACAGCTCCCGTTTTTTTGCCAGATGCTCTGCTGTGCCTGCTCGGTTGAGCAAGGCACTGGAAATCACCGTCGTGATTTCAATATGATTCAGCAAATATTCTCGCATTTTTGGATGACTCACTTGGGACAAATCAAGCTGGTCTACCAAGAGTCGATTGACCTTTAGTTGCTGGTCAATGCGCTTAATCATCACTTGCTCATTGACAGACTGGTCCTCACGCCCAATCAAATAACGATAGAAATCAACAGGCAGATAGTACATGCTCTTGACCTGCTGAAGGGGGGTAAAGACAAAAAGATTATCGACATAAAAAGTATGCTCAGGCAGTTGGAACTGGCTCGCTCTCAACAAATCTGTCCGGTAAATTAGCGAGTGCATCATGATATACTGACCTTTTGAGAAATTTCCAACCTGATTCCAGCCAAAAATCTGCTGGACAGGCAAGACGGACTCGTAACTCATACTCTTCTTACGAGACTGTCCTTCCTTTTCATAGACAAAATTGGTCACAAAGGCGTCAACTTCCTGCCCTTCACTCTCTAGTTCCTGCAAGGTTTCAAGAATTTTTAAATAGGCACGAGGATCTACCCAGTCATCACTATCAACTACTTTAAAATAACGACCAGAAGCCTCTGCCAAGCCTCGATTGACAGCACCGCCATGGCCCTTATTTTCCTGATAGATGGCTCTAACGATGCTAGGATACTTGCTGGCTAAACGCTCAGCGATTTCCTGAGTCTGGTCCTGAGACCCATCATTGATAATCAAAATCTCAACTTGCTCACCACCAATCACTAGCGACTCCACACAGTAATGAAGATAGGCAGCGGCATTATAGCTAGGGATGGCGATAGACAGTAACTTCATAATCTACTCCTTTAGGGGACTGATTTTTTCTTTCTCTCTTGTCACTTCTTTCTATTTTACCATAAAGTCCAGACTTTGAAGGACTTTTATTAGAATACAAGGGTTACTATCTCTATTTGCTATTTTGGACATCAAAAAAGAGGGGATCCCCCTCCTTACGAATTTAATTCTGCCAAGTCATCTAGATACTGGTTGTTAATGACCGCCAAGATATAGGCATCTGCTTTCAAGAGGTCATTAGGACCAAACTGGACATCCAGTGGTGAATTTTCTTGTTCACGAAACCCTAGGACATTGAGATTGTATTTGCCACGTAAATCTAGCTGACTCAGGCTTTGACCTGCCCAGACACTCGGAATTTTCATCTCTACGATAGACACATTTTTATCCAACTGAAAGACATCAACATTGTTATGAAAGAGAATGGTCTGCGCTAGAGACTGCCCCATTTCATACTCAGGTGAAATCACCGAGTCAGCACCGATTTTTTCTAGCACCTTCTTAGCTGTCTGGCTTTTGACCTTGGCAATAACCCTTGGTACCCCTAGACTCTTACAATGCATAACTGCAAGCACACTCGACTCTAGATTTTCCCCTGTTGCCACTACAACCGTGTCACAGGTATCAATTCCTGCAGTTCTGAGGAGTTCCTCGTCTGTAATATCGCCCACAACTCCACGCGCCAAAACTGGCTCAAATTGATTGATACGCTCGGCGTGGTCGTCAATAGCAATGATATTCATATCTTGCTTGGCAAGGGCCATCAGGACACTACTCCCGAAAATCCCCAAGCCTAAAATTCCAATCGTACGATCTGACATCATTCTTCCTTTCTTATCCAATACTAATATCTGCTTTCATATACTGAATCAAATCTTTCTTATCAGGCTGGTAATCCGCTAGACTAACCAGCAAGGTCAAGGGACCGATACGGCCAATAAACATGAGCACCATGACAATGCTAAGAGCTAACTTGCCCAATTCTGGCGTCAGATTTGCCGTTACCCCAACTGTCGCAAGAGCTGAAATGGTCTCAAACATAAGGTAGATAAATCGCGGTGTTCCTTCTGCCGTAATTCCCAACAACACCAAGCCCAACAAGAAGGTCATCAAAAAGATAATGAAGACACTAAAGGATTTTTGGACTGTTCGAGCCTCAATGGTTCTCTGCGCAACATTGGCATGAGGCAAGCCCAGCAATTCACTACGCGCAAAAACCAACAAGACAAAGAAAGTCGTAATCTTGAGACCCCCAGCCGTCCCTCCAGGCGCCCCTCCGAGAAACATCTGTAAGATATAGATAAACAAGGTCACAGGCCTAGCTTGAGTATAGTCAATAGAGGCAAAACCGGCCGTTCTCATGCTGACAGTTTGGAAAAAACTAACCAGCACTTTCTCTGGAACACTGAGATTGCCAATGGTTCCAGGATTGTGCCATTCCGTAAAGAGTGTGGATACTGTCCCAAATAGCAAAATCCCTGCAGTCAAGAAGAGGACTAGTTTGGTGTGGAAACGCAGACGACGTTTTTTCTTCTTGTCAAACTGGGTTGCCAAGTCAAACCAGACCATAAAGCCGAGACCACCCGTGATAATCAAACCAGCAATGACCAGATTAATCAAGGGATCCGTCTGAAAAGCCACTAAACTGCTACTGCCGAAATTATCAAAACCTGCATTACAAAAGGCTGAAATGGCTAAAAAGATAGAGGTGAAAATACCTCGTCCCCAGCCAAACTCAGGAATAAAACGAAAACTTAGTAGGAAGGCACCCAAGCCCTCCACCAGAAAAGTTGTCAAAAAGATGAACCGCATAAAGGCCTTCAGAGACCGAGTCTCCCCGTAACTAAAGCTTTCCTGAATAGTTTCACGACTGCGAAGACTGAGCTTTTGCTTCCCCTGAATATAAAAGACCCCGATAAAGGTCATGAGCCCCAGACCACCAATCTGTATCAAAAGCATACAAATCAACTGCCCCCAGACATTATAGGTAGTAGCTACCGGTTGCGTAGAAAGGCCGGTTACACAGACCATAGACACCGTCGTAAAGAGATGGTCAAAATAAGTAGCCTGCGAACCACTTGCCTGAACAAAAGGCAAACTCAAAAGAAGAGAACCTATAAAAATAACTCCGGCAAAACTTAAAAAAATCCGACGTGCTGGCGAAAGTCCGCCAAAGACCCTTTCAAGTTTTTTCACAAATAATTTGAATAACATACATCCATTGTACCATAAAAAGAAGGAGAGTAGCTAGATCTGAGAGGCTATCTCAAGGCAGAGTTCCAAGGCCTTTTCGAAAGCTTCTGAACCCCAGTCACGACTATCGTACTGGTCCAAGTCTGCTAGAGAATCCGCTGTAAACAACAACTCTCCCCAGAGAACCCCACGCAGTTGGGCTACTGCCGCAAGTGCAGCACACTCCATCTCCACAACAGCACAGCCTTCCTCCTTGCGATAAGCCACCTTTTCAGCCGTTTCTCGGTAAAAACCATCTGTGGACCAGGTCAGGACTTCTTCATAGGGAATCTCTCTGTCTTCAAAAACTCGCTCAATGGCAGCAATAGCCTCTGGCTGAAGTTCCATATAACGAGAAGGTGCCACATAGTGGTAGCTGGCCCCTTCATCTCGTAGAGCCCTAACAGGGACGAGAAAGGCGTTCTCCTCTATGTCAGCTAGCACACCACAGGTGCCAGTGGAAATAATTTGCTCCACACCATAGCTAATCAACCAATCCATAAACTGGGCTGCTGCGGCAGAACCAACAGGAGCCTGAGCCAGACAAATTTCCTCTCCCTTGTAGTTGATGGCATAGACTGTATAGGTCTTGGTCGCAGAAACGAATTCGCCGACACAGTCCGCCCCTACTTCCCTCGCATAACGGTCAATCTCCTCACCTAAAAATGCATAGACACACTTCAATCCAGCTTCTCGTGATCGGGCATGATGACCGCCTGAGGATTATCATCAAACTCTAAAATGGGAATCGCATGTTTCTGAATCATAGCCCACCTCCTCTGATTTTGTACTATTGTATCAAAAGCTGACCGAGTGTCAAGGAGGAAGCTGATGAACTGAGGAGAAAAAATCTCAGTATTCTTGGAATTCTCGACACTAAGTGATTTTATAAATCATAAGGAATTAGAGTAAACATTACAAACGTAGCCCCTCTGTAATTAATCTTCAGAGGGGACGTTATATATTAGTAGCTGTTGCTGATAACTGTTACTTTGAAAGAAAAGTATTTATGTCGCACTCTATCTGGAAGTTATTATCAAATTTTTAAAAGATCAACTTCCAAGATGATTATTCACTATAAAGAGCTTCTAACTCCCTTTTTAGATATTCAGCCAGATGTTGATGAGCAAAGATGTCAGCATTCTGTTCCGCTGTAGGATTATAGTTTGTATTGGTATTTACATCATACACATAAATATCTCCGCTTTCTGATTGAACCCATTCTATAGCTGCCACATCAATATGAGCATTTTTAAGGAAGGCTTCATAAGCTTCTTTTTGAGATTCTGGTAGAGGTTCTGTAATT
The DNA here is from genome assembly GCF_948472335.1 of Streptococcus bouchesdurhonensis. Next base: position 9,290 of record NZ_CAOKTW010000017.1, read on the forward strand.
TGGAATTTTTCAGAAGTTTCCAGTTGTTCTGGTCTCTTACCGATTTGACAACCATCTGCTGGACAAAGTTGGAAACCATCTGAAGAATCAATTGAAACAGTATAAAGGAACTTCTGATTGATAAACTCTGAACGACGGATACGACCATCACTTGGTTTAATATAAGCCTGCAACAAGGTAATACCATCTACTGAAGGTTCAAAAGCAGAACTATTAACATAAGCTTCTAGTTCTTCTTCATTTTGGAAAAGTTGCACTCCTAATCCCTTTCCTGCTCTATTATGCTTGGTAATCAAAGGATAGATATTCAATTTTCTTGCTGCTTCAATGATATTTTCTGGGCCCAAAACAGCAACTGTTGCTGGAGTCTCGATACCAGATTCATTTAATTTCAAATATTGTTTCACCTTACTGATTTCTAGATTGATGGCTCCCGTTCCATTAACTACTTTACGTCCATGAGCCTCTAGCCAAGTAAGCACCTGCTCCGTGAACTCTGGTGCATAGCGATGCCCTCTCGTATGAGAAGATGCGGACATCCTATTATAAAAAATTCCTTGTGGAGGTGGGCTTTGAAGATCTAATATCCCACTCGATAGATCCCATAATTCATAAGGTACTTGTATTTTTTCTAACCATTTTACTAAATGCTGTGTCCATTCAATATTTTCATGAATCACATAAACTTTTGCGTTACTCATAACTCCTATCTCCTTTAAGAAAAGTTAACTGACAATTGATGTTGCTTGTCTTCCTCTAAACTATAACCTTCTGTTTTTTCAATGACACTGACCGTTAAGATTTGACCCAAAACATTGATCATTGTACGGCCAGCATTCACAAAGAAATCAACTGCAAAAATCAAGGCTACTCCTTCTACTGGCAATCCAAGCTGGGGTGCTGCTGCCAACAAAACTACTATAGCTCCTGATGGAACAGTAGCTGCAGTTTTCCCAATTAAGGTCAAAAGTAAAACTGTAAATAAGAGACTTGATAATGAAAATTGGATACCGTAAGCATGTGCGATAAAAATAGTGGCTACTGAAAAATAGACAGCTGCTCCTTCTAGATTAAAAGTATATCCTAAAGGGACAACCAAATCAATCGTATTCTCATCATGTCCCTGTTTCTTTAAATCCTTCAATAGGGACGGCAACACAACACTCGAACTACCCGAAATAAATGCTAGAGTCAAGAGGCTCCAATTTTCACGAAAAGCAGTCAAATATGGAACTTTAAAGATAGAGGCGATCAGAGGGAAAATAACTAAAATGAGAACTCCATAGGCCAAATAAGTTCCAATAACAAATTGACCAAGTCCAACTAACTTATCAATCCCTGTACTAGCGACATCTTTTGCAATAAAGCCAAAGATTCCGACAGGAGATAATTTTACAATAACAGTTACAATTTTATAAATAGCTTCAATCCAGATCTGGAAACCTTCAAGAATTTTTTGGGTTTTATCACTCTTCAAGCTACCAATTCCATAACCAAGAAATATAGCAAAAACAATAATTGGAAGAAGAGAGCCTTCTGAAATTGACTTCACAATATTTGATGGAATAAAACCAAGTAAAAACTCACTCAATTGGACATTATTAGCTATCCCGTCGATATTAGCTCCAGTTTGACCAATATTCACACCTTGACCAAATCCCAAATAGTAACTAGAGAATACAAATAACAAAGTGATTGCAGTTGTAACAGCGAAAAAGTAGAGTAAGGTCTTCGTTAAAATTTTACCAAACGATTTTTTTCCAATGACACTAGCCACTGCAACTACTATAATTGGGAATATTAGTGGAATAATGACCATGTTCACCAATTTAATAAATGCTTGTCCTAAAAATTGATAAAAACCTGCAAATTGTGGCCAGATTACTGCAAAAATAACACCTAAAATCAAAGCTAGCAATAATTGCAAACCGAGTGAAAGTTTTGACCATAAATTAACTAATTTCATAAAATAACCCCTTTGCTTTTATTTGCTAATTATTCTACTACGAATCTTCTAGCTTGACTAATATATATTTTCTATTGTGACCATAAAAAAGATTTATAACAATATCTCAAAGTGTCGTCATATCTATTTCGCTATCCATTATGAATTTTTTATGTTAGAAAAACACCACCATCTAAACTACTCAACTAGATGGATCAATTCCATAATGATCAAGAAGAGTGACTTCAAGTATCAAATCTACAAAAAGAGGCTGAGTAAAAAGTCTTTGAAATCAGAAAAACGCATAATATCAGGTAATGAACAACCTTGATATTATACGTTTTATTGTTGAAAGATTTACTTCATTTTTCTTGAAATTGAGTTTTTCCCAGCCTCTTTTACTTCTATCTCACAGGTATCTCCTTAATCACACGCGCAGGATTACCAGCTAGGACAACATTGTCGCCGAAGGACTTGGTGATTACAGCCCCTGCTCCAGCAACAACATTATTCCCGAGTGTTACTCCAGGAAGGACAATGACACCTCCTCCAGCCCAGAAATTATCTCCAATGGTAATGGGCTCCCCGTATTCCACACCTGAATTACGTTCCTGCGGGTCCAATGGATGGAGGGGAGTCAAGAACTGACAGTTGGGACCAATCATAGCATTGTCCCCGATGCGAATCGGACAAACATCCAGCATGGTCAAGTTCCAATTAGAATAAAAATTTTCCCCTAGATGAATATTGACCCCATAATCGACCACCAGTCGTGGATTAACATAAAGATTTTGTCCGGTTGTCCCAAACCAAGCCTTGATGATTTCGGCTCCCTTCAAGGGATCTTCTTCCTTGTTAAAGGCAGACTGTTTTTGGCGAGAAGTCTGAGCCAAGGCCCGCAATTCTGGGTCCGATGGACGGTAAACCTCTCCCGCTATCATTTTCTGGTATTCACTGGTCATTGTATTCTTCTCCTTGTTCCCTACTATCATATCAAATTTTCTACGTATCTGACTAGAATAGGGAGCACTTTCTACAATTAATCCTCTGATTGTCATCATATCCTGTCTAAACGAATACGAGTCACAATTCCATCTGGGTCTGTGATTTCCAACTGGCTAGATGTCAGCCACTTGATTGGTGCTTCATCTGCTTGTGCTCGCTGGGCAATTGTTAACAGTTCTTCCTTACCAGCAACTTCAATGACATAATAGGCTAAACCTGGCAAGCCTTGCTTACCCGGGGCCAAACCTTTTCCTCCCCATTCATTGACTGCCAAATGATGATGGTAGTCCCCAGCTGCAATCCAACTAGCACTAGGCACACTGAATTTATCCTCTAGTCCTAACACCTTTTTATAAAACTGACTGGACTTTCGACTATCCTTGACGGACAGATGGATATGCTCCATTCTCGTACCTTCTGCTAGGATAAAAGGCTCTACCCTTTCTCCCAACTCATAGATATCCTGCGCCGCAAGGGCCTCAGTCACCCCGATAATACGCCCGTCTTCTCGAATATCCCATGTAGAAACTGGCTTATCTCGATAGAGTTCAATGCCATTCCCCTCCAAATCCTCCAAGTAAAGGGCCTCACTGTAACCATGGTCTGCACCGCCGACAAGAGGAATCTGTAAATCTGTCAGGTGTTTCAAGACATCAGCCAATGCCTTTCGTATCGGCAAAAGAATAGCCAGATGGTAAAGGCCATAATGTTCCCTTACTTCACCGCTCTCTTGTGCTTGAATCAAGTGTACCAAGGCTTTTCCACCAAGTCCCAGAATAGCCTCTGTCTCCGTTTGAGATAAGATTTCTAAACCAATAATCTGCTGATAAAAAGCTGTTTGACTCGCTAAATCCTTTACATTTAAAACTGCCTCGGCTAAATAAATATGGCTCTGGTATTCATAGGTCATAAATGCTCAAGCCCAAAGGCCCTACCTGACTAGGTTGGAGAGGCCAAGCATACATACCCAAGGGGTAAATATCCGCATAGCCATCATCGAAACTCATGAGGTGTTGGTAAGTAGAGCTAGCAACCAAGTCTAGAATCAAGCTATTGTCAAAACTAGCATAAAAAATGGTGTCATAGTCGCCGGCAAACTCCTGACAAATCTGAGCCAAGTCCTCTGCCGTTTGAGGATAGTGAACGTGGTCAAAATCCTTAGCATAATGCTCCTGTCGGGCATTTTTGACAGGACTGACATAAAGACTGACGAAGTCCTGATCAGGATAGAGTCCCTTGATATGCTGGGCAATCTTAGCCTGTAAGGGCGTTGTGGCAATGATGAGGTGTTTCATCTCTTTGATTCTCCTAGGTGGTGATGGTGCAGCAAGGTCTCAACGACTTCAAAGTCCAAGGCATCGTCGATATCATAAGAATAGAGTTTGGGCATTTCATAGGCTACTGTTTTATTCGTGTAAAAGGTCTCATCTCGTAGGTAAAGGTCCTTGCGAGAAATCCAGATACTACCGTTTGGATAGTAATAGACAGGCTCTTTCTGCCGAGCATAGTGCTTAGATACCTGAGGGGGACGGATAAATGACAACTCCGCAAACTGCAAGAAAAGGCTACGACTTTTGTCTGCCTTGACACAGGAAATCAAATGGTCGGCACCAGACTGACAATAGAGTTGATAGGACTCGATGAGATGCTCCACCTCTCTCAAGGGTGAGGTCACCTGTAGATTCACAAAGACCTGCTCTTCCTCAAAGGGCTGTAAAAAGTCTCGTAAGGTTTCTAAGCTAGAGGTTGTTGATAGGGCTAATTCTTTCGGTCTATGGACACAATGAATTTCTGGATAGGCTTGACGACAGAGTTCTAGATAGGCTAGTGAGTCTGAGGAGACCCAGATGTCACTAAATAGCTCGGAGGCTAGAGCGACTTCTATTGTATAGAAAACCAAGGGTTTGCCTGCAAGCAGTTTGATATTTTTATCCACTAAGCCGCGTGAACCCGAACGAATCAAAATGACGGCTATGGGTTTAGATGTTACTTTCATATAGTATTCCTAGAATTGAGATAAACAGGGCAGATAGAGTGGTAATGATGCTATTTAACCAGGGATTGGGGTTGGCAAAGAAACCACTGTAATGATAGAGAACCAAGGCTCCTAGACTAAAGACCAGATAGATTTTGGCTAACTGTAAGTTCGGTCTTTTGAGGAGCAAAACCAAGAGGTACAAACCACCAATCACACCCAGTGTCAAACCCATAAAGCCGTTAATCCATTCGTAGATGGAGTAGATTTCTGCATTCATGAGCAAGAGGCAGAGGAGCCAGGACAGACCTGCTAAGACAAAGGATAGAATACTTGGCGACCAGTGAATCTTTGACCAAGCGAAATCCAACTTCAAGCAGGTCACGATTGCATTCATACTGGATGAAACTGTGGATTGGCCTGCTGCCAAGAGAGCCAGCATGATGAAACCACCAAACCAAGGTGCCAGACCTTCCCGAGCGTAAGCAATGAGAACAGGATTGGTCGATGTGGTGGTGAAATTTTCCTGACGAATCAAGCAGCCAATCAGATACAATAGACTAGCAATCCCAAAGGACAAAAGTCCCTGTAACCATAAGATTTTTCCAATCTTCTGACGCCCCATTTTGCTATTAAAACGTTGGACGATATCCTGCGAAGAAACGTAGGAAAACAAGCTACTAAAACCTGCTCCTGCAACTAAGATGAAGACCGTCTTCCCATCCAGCGTCTCTGCAAAGTGAGATAGCTGTTGACTGCTATTCACGACTAAACCAGATTGGGCAATTCTTGGTAGAAATAGGGCCAATATAGCCAGTAGGACCAAGCCTTGAAAGAAGTCCGTCCACAGCACAACCAAGAGACCACCCCTTGCCAGATAATAGACCGTCAAAAGAAGGAGTAAACCAGACAAGATCAGCTGATTGAGAGGGATAAAGGGCGCTAAGGCCTGAGACAACAAATAGGTCACCACTGCTATTCGCCCCAACTGGTAGAGGATGAAAAGACCTGAGGCCAGTGAACGAATGCCAGTCGATTGAAACTTGTCCTCTAAAAGATGATAGGCTGTCTCATAGTTTCCCTTTTGATAGAGGGGCAGAAAGTAGCGATGAGCTAGTGGAATGGCTAGAAAAATCCCGCACTGGGCAAACCAGAGATAGGACCTGCCTGTATAGGCATTCCCAACCAGAGTCAGAAAGGAAATAGGGCTGAGTAAGGTGGCAAAGACTGAGAAGGCCAAAACTGTCACTGGAACAGCTTTCTTAACCTGATAATAGTCCTCTTCACTCCCTTTTTTCCGATAGGCAATCAAGGAAATCAAGCAAAAATAGAGCAACAGGGTAACTAGAATTCCCAACATCCTAGAAGTTCCTATCTAATAGCTCTCGGTAGCTTTGAGCTACTTTTTCCAGAGAATAGCGAGAAGCTAAGGCTAGATTTTTTTCATTTAATAGATAAAAATCAGGCTGTTCCATCTCTTCTATCTTTTGAATCAACTCTGATTTAGTTTTAAATAAGTTGATGGCATTGGACTGACCAGCATAGAAACGATGGGCAATCTCCACATCCGATAACAAGGCCAGCAAACCTTGACTCAAGGCTTCGACGCAAGCGTTAGCAAATAATTCTGTATAACTTGCAGACAGATAGCATTGGTGCAGATGATAAGGCACTTCGTTAACGATACCTTTAAAGTGAATGGTTGGCGGAAGATCATATTGATTCTGTAATTCTGCTAGACGTTCCTCTGAGCCACCATAAAAGGTAATCTGGGCCTTGGAGCCACGTTTGTAGAGTTCGATAAAGGCTTCAATGACAAGCTCCACATTCTTGCCTTCTCCCATATGACCCACTAAACAATAGTCTAGCACAGGTCCCACTTCTTTGATTTGACCGGGATTTTCTGTAAACATAGGTGGCAGGAATCTTGTCTGGTAACCTTCCTTGGCCAAACTTTCTGTCAACTTTTCACTAGCAACCAGGTATTTGTTTGTCTTGCGCAGATTGGCGAGGCGTAAGTCTCGCATGACATTTTCATGGATGACTTCATAGTAATTTTTGTCCGTGTTTTCCATATAACGCCAGAGGCTGGGTTTGGGAACGATTTGTTGGTCACGAATGAAGAGGTCGGTTTGCTGGGCCCATCTGGCTAGGAACTTGACCAGCAAGTCCTCTTCAGAACAGATTTCTCCTCCTATGCGGTAGATATATTCTGGGTAAAAGATGGTTACAGGAGAGGGTTCTTTAAAGGGATCGATAAAGCGTCCTTCAAGGGCCAGTTCTCCATTTTCATGATACCAACGAAGTTCCTTCTCCTTGAAATCTTCAAACAAGAAGGGCCCCTTGGTATAGTAATATCTCCCCGAGCCATCTCCTAAGGTAACTGAGGCGACAAAACCGTCTTCATTGAGCTCAACCTGATCTCCAGCTACTAGCGTTAAACTTTCTGGCTTCACTGATAAGTCTGCATGGCCTATATCTGAAAAACTATGCGGAACACAGAGCAGTTCCTTTTCTAAAAATCCTAACTTGATTAAATCTTTCTTCCAGTCAGGACGAAGCTGAGGACTCGATACAAGGTGAACATATCCCAAACCCAGATGTCGTGCTATGCGGGCGCGATAGGCCTGAGTGCTCTCAAAACCGTAGCGATGGATTTCCTTGGCTGGATGAATGGTGACAATTCTCGACATGATGTAGACTCTTTCTCTCTTATTTATTGCTTACAAAGGAAAAACCACCCTCACAAAAAGGCGAGGGTGGTTCATCCGTTACAATGCTTGGGGATTTCCTAGCAAGTTCCCCCTCAAAAGGACTTTATGCTATTCTATCACAAAGACTGACCATCTGCAAGATGGACTGGTTTAGACAGGATAGCGTGGGGGAGTTTTCTTATTGTTTATAAATCGATTCTCTGAAATCATCTGTACTACGTAGGTAGGCATTGTAATTTTTTTGTTTACAACTTTCAAGAAAATAGAGAAGGCAAATTAGCCTTCCCCATTTTAAGGTTATATCATTTTACAACTTCGTTATAAAAAGCTATTGAAACAGACTATTTGTTCACTAGTTGCCTAGTTTACCCATTCACCATTTCCATTTACTTTATAACCGTCTGGTGTTGTTGTGCTGACTGCCAAAGCTCCAGAACCATATGCATAGTACCAGTATTGGCCAACTTTAAACCAACCTGTCTTCATGATACCAGACGCATCAAGGTAGTACCAGATTCCATTTTCTTTGAGCCAGCCTGTCTTCATAGCTCCTGAGCCATCAAAGTAGAACCATCTATTTCCGTCTGTACCCCAGCCTGTAAACATAGCACCTGAGCTACTCAAGTAATACCAGCTACCATCTACTTTTACAAATCCTGTCTGCATGACACCTAGGTCATCCAAGTAGTACCATTTACCACCCGTTTTCACCCAGCCTGTCTTCAGATCACCAGACTCATAGAAATACCATTTTCCATCTGTTTTCACCCAACCAGATTGGTCTGAACTAGAAGTTCTAAATTCTTTCAGCGCTTTTTCAACTACGACTGCTTTATTTTTAACTGTTGACAAGTTAGATGAAGTCACTTCTGCATACTGGATAGCCGGACCGTAACTGCCTACCAACTCTTCTGAAGTAGCAGCATCACCAAAAGCCTGAGCAATCGTTACGGCATTATATGGGTTATTTGGGTTCTTAAAGGCAGCAATCCCCATATGTGTAAATTTAGGGCTAATCAAAGTCTGATAATGACCAGATCCACCATTTGTTGAACCACCTGATTTCTTCTTCACGTAGTCTGCTTTTTCAGCACGCCATTGTTCAAGAGCTTTTAGAAAACCATCATGGTTCCAACCCAAGTTTTCTCCTAGTACACTGTTTCCTGATGGGAAGGCACTCCAGATTTCTTTACCAGAAAGACGAGTATGGTCCATGGTTACAGAAGCTTCTGCAGCTCTGGCAAAAGCTGCCTTTTCTAGGTCAGTCGACCATTTGATAGGGACATACTTATCTACCAAACCTTCGTCAGCTGCCTCTTTACGGATAGCATTGATGGCATCTAAGATAGCTTGTTGGTCTGGAGTCAAAAATTCTCCCTTTAATCCAACCAAAACATTGCCACTAGCAGGGTTAAGCACTTCTGAACTCAAGACATTTTCATTTCTACCATCTGCAGATTGTGTTGCCACAAGTCTGTCATTGGCAAAAACATCATTTGTCAAAACTGCTCCAGCTAAAGTCAAAGCCAAGGCGCTAGCAAATACAATTTTCTTCATTTTTTTCTCCTTTTATCCTTTAGATAGGACAGGTATTTTCAATATTAAATTATATCATATTTTCCTATTCTTTGCCCATTTCTACTAATGTCATGAGGTAAATAAAACTCACCCCGAAAAGTAGAATCTTCATCCTCTATTTCACAACAAGCTCATAACGTGTCTTGCTTGTAAAGGTTTGACCGGCTTTAAGAATGACTTGGTCTTTGAGGTCGCTATGAATGGCATCTGGTAAAGCCTGGGCTTCAAGGGCAATCCCATTGTGCTGTACCATTGGCTGACCTCCTATGATGACACTCTCATCCACAAAGTTTGCTGTGTAAACTACAAAGCAAGGAGCTTCTGTCTTGAAAAGCAGGAAGCGACCTGAGTTTTGGTCATAAAGGAATCCAGCATTGTCATGACCTGCAGGAAGAGCGAATGGATGATCCAAACCAGATACCAGCTGGATTTGCTCATCTTCCTCTGCAAAGATATCCTTCAACAAGGTACCATTGTAGATGTGTTTAACCACATCACGATTGGCATCTGGAGTTTTGGCAGGAACACCGTCGGGAGCGATTGGGTAAATGCCCTCTGTATTTAGTTGGAAGACATGGCGGTCAATCGTCTGCGTGAAATCACCAGACAAGTTGAAATAGCTGTGGTTGGTTGGATTGACCAGCGTATCTTGATCGGTTGTCACCTTGTAGCTGATTTCATAGGCACCAGTTTCTTCTAAGTGGTAACTGATCCAAATCTTGAGATTTCCAGGGAACCCTCCTGTCCCATCTGTACGCTCTGTGTAGAGAGTCAAGCCATGGTCGCTCACCTCGACCAATTCAAACAAGCTGGAATCCCAACCAGTTGAACCACTGTGGTTACAGTTGCTAGCATTGTTGACTTCAAGGTCATAGTTCTTGCCATTAAGCTCAAAGGTCGCACCTGCAATACGGCCTGCCACAGGACCTACGCTAGCTCCATGCTTGGGACTATTGCCTACATAGCTATCAAAATCATCAAATCCCAAAATAACATTGGCAAAGTTTCCAGCCTTATCAGGTGTGACATAGCGCAAGATAGTCGCGCCATAAGTCATAACCTCAAGCTGGTAGCCACCGTTCGTCTCAAATCGATAGGCCAAGACATCCTTGCCCTCAACATTTCCAAACACACGCTCTGTGTATGCTTTCATTCTGTTCTCCTTTTACTATTTCTCTCAATCAAACAAACCATAGAAAGCGAATTGACAATCTATGGTTTGCCTGATAATATACAAATCCTCTTGTCAAGAATTCATAAACACTGTCTTACTTCTGATATTCGTGGATGATAACACCTTGTACCACACGGTTTACGGTACCTGTAGGAGACGGTGTATCTGGTTTATTTTCTACCTTGAGTGAAGTCAATAGGGCAAAGAGTTGGGCATAAACAATGTAAGGGAAGACACGGTAAATATCATTCAAGACACCGCCACAACCAAGGACCACTTCTTTGACATTTTCAAGACCAAAAGCTTGATCACTCAAAAGCACAACACGACGAGCAATCTGGTCACCAGCAACTTCACGAACCAAGTCCAAGTCGTACTTACGAGTGTAGTCTGTCGTTGTACCAAAGACCAAAACAACTGTATCTTCGTTGATAAGAGATTTTGGACCGTGACGGAATCCGACTGGGCTTTCATACATAGTCGCAACTTGACCAGCAGTCAGTTCCAAAATCTTGAGCTGAGCTTCATGAGCAAGTCCAAAGAAAGGACCAGCGCCTAGATAGATGACACGGTTAAAGTCTAGGTCAACAAGTTCTTTGACATCTTCTGCATTGTCTAGAATTTTACGGGCAAGACTAGATACAACTTCAAAACGTTCAGACTTAACAGCAAATTCTGTAGGATCAAAGACCAAGAGAGCTGTCAACATCATAGACGTAAAGCTAGAAGTCATGGCAAATCCAGCATCATTAGAAGCAGCTGGTTGCAAAAGCAAGAGATTGCGGTCATCTCCATGAGCTTGAAGAGCCAACTTACCGTCCGCTGCACAAGTAATAGTCACCTGATAAAGCTCATCCACCAAGGCTTTGGCCAAATCAACAGTCGCAACACTTTCAGGCGAGTTCCCACTACGAGCAAAAGATACAAGGACAGTCGCAACATCTTTTTTCAAATAGGTTTCTGGATTGGCAACGATATCTGTTGTCGCAATGGCATTGAAATTCCATTTGCGTTCGTCATATACTTCCTTAAAGTAAGGTACCAAGGTATCTCCCACATAAGCAGAAGTCCCCGCACCTGTCAAAATAACCTTGATATAGTCATGTTTATCAGCAATCCCTTGCAGAAAGGCTGCAATTTCTTCATGTTTTGATTGATAAGATTCAAAAGCTTCTTTCCATACATCAGGCTGTTGGTAGATTTCACGTGTAGTGATTTCTGCACCCAATTCGATCAAGTCTTCTTTTGTATAATGTAGCATTGAATTCCTCTTTTTCTATTAAATATGGGAATGGGAGTAAGCCCCATTCCCATGTATATTCTATATAAAATGCTCTAACGATTTTCACGTTATCACATCTTATTGAATCGAGTTCCAACTAAAATCTTTGGGAAAAAGATCGATTATCGTCGGAGAATCGCTCCATCCTCCTATCGCCTATTTTCCCTCTGATTTTCACGTTGTCACATCTTATTCATCTTCGTCATCATCGAAGCCAGCTAACAGGTCATTAACTTTCACAATGCTTTCTGCAGCACGGTTCTTATAGTCCGCATCTGCACCTGTAAGGCTCGCATTGATAAATTCAATCACCATTGGAAGATTCATTCCTGCATAAAGTTCGATGTCACGACCTTCCATGATCAAACGACTGACCACGTTACATGGTGTTCCACCGAGAAGATCCGCAAAGACTAGGAAATCATCCAATCCTTCAATAGCAGCTTCAAATTTTGCAGTAAAGTCTTCTGGGCCATCTTCTGGAAGAAGAGCCACTGCATGAATATTGTCTTGTGGACCCATAATCATTTCTGTGCTACCTTTAAGTTCTTCACAGAAGCGACCATGGCTCACCAAAATTAATGATTTAGCCATAAATTATGCGCCCATTCCAAGCAAGAATTTACCGATGAATGAAAGACCTACTGCAAGAGCGATAATGATACCGATAGCTTTAGTAGAAGTCATACCTTTCTTACCAAGCAACCAGAAGATAAAGGCAGTAAAGATTGCTGGAAGCAAGCGTGGGAAGATTGAGTTCAAGATATCTTGGAAGTCAATCATCTTTTCACCGATTGGCAATTTATAAGAAACTTCAAAGTTGATCATTGTTGCTACAAGAGCACCCATCATGAAGACACCAAGTACAGATGCAGCGTCAATCAAGGCTGTCAAAGTACTTTGCATGTTATTGATAAGGTTAACCCCTTCTTTGTAAGCAAATTCCAACTGTTTCCAACGGAAGATGTCATAAGCTACTGCAACTGCAATCCAAAGGAAGATACCCCAAGGTTGGCCAGCGATCGCCATAGTTGCTGCGATAGATCCCATGATAGCAGGTACAAGTGAACCAAAGATAGTATCACCAAGAGGAGCGAATGGTCCCATCAAACCTGTCTTGATACCGTTAACGGCATCTTTTGAACCTACACCATCTTTTTCTTCCATGGCAAGGTCAAAACCAGCGATAATAGTGTGGAAGAATGGTGAAGTATTGAAGAATTGAGTATGAACTTTCATCATTTCTTTCAATTCAGGAGTTCCATCCCCATACATTTTACGCAATTGAGGTAAGATCATGTAAAGGTAACCAGAAGCTTGCATACGTTCGTAGTTCCAACCTAATTGGAAAGTAAACAAGCTACGTTTGTTGATTTGATTAAAATCTTCTTTTGTAAGTTTGTAATTAGAATTCGTCATCTTCGATTTCCCCACTTTCTGATGGTGTAGAAGGTGCTGCTACAGCTACTTTTTGGCTATTTTTGAAGTGAAGCACTGCAAGGAAGATACCTACGATAGAGATACCGATCATAGACAAACCTTTGAAGTTATTCACAAAAGCAATTTTTTCAGCAACATCTTTAGGTAGAGTACCGATAACACCTGCAACAGCGCCACCAAGACTTGTTACGTTTGAGTAAAGTACAGTTAACATAGCTGTCAAACCAAAGCCCATTGCAAGGTAGTGAAGGTTACGTTTAACTGGAAGGTAACGAAGCAAGATTGCAAATCCAAGACCTGGAAGCATACGTCCTGCAAGTGTCAAACCGTCTGCAACCCATTGGTATTGTTTAACCAAATCTACCACTGCTTGAACAAATGCACCACCAAAGGCAAGAGCAAAGAAGACTGGAAGGGCACGAGATAGAGCCCAAGGAATCGCACCAAGCAAGTAGTTACGCTCGATACCTTTGTAGTCAAAGCGTTCGATTGCAGCATCAATACGGTGTGCGAAGAAAGTAGTTGTCATACGTCCAAGAACATCGAAGTATGTCAAAAGTGCTGCTACTGGAACAGCGATTGTTGTGATCGCAAGGTCTGTAGCGATTCCTTGTGAAACTGAGAAGGCTGTTGCAAGAACCGCACCAGAAGTTGCGTCAATACGAGAAGCACCACCGAAGGTACCAACCCCAAGAACGAACAACTGCAAGCTACCACCGATAAACAAACCAGTT
>NZ_CAOKTW010000018.1:0-23010 GCF_948472335.1 Streptococcus bouchesdurhonensis
TAGTGAAGTTCTTCGTAAGGAACGCCGTGGAGAATACCTTGGGGCAACTGTTCAAGTCATTCCTCATATCACAGATGCTTTGAAAGAAAAAATCAAGCGTGCCGCTGTAACGACTGATTCTGATGTCATTATTACAGAGGTTGGTGGAACAGTAGGAGATATCGAGTCCTTGCCATTCCTAGAGGCCCTTCGTCAGATGAAGGCAGATGTGGGTGCAGATAATGTCATGTACATCCACACAACCTTGCTTCCTTACCTCAAGGCCGCTGGTGAAATGAAGACCAAACCAACCCAACACTCTGTAAAAGAATTGCGTGGATTGGGAATCCAACCAAATATGTTGGTTATTCGTACAGAGGAGCCAGCTGGTCAAGGAATTAAAAACAAACTAGCACAGTTCTGTGATGTGGCACCAGAAGCCGTTATCGAATCGTTGGATGTTGAACACCTTTACCAAATTCCACTGAACTTGCAGGCGCAAGGTATGGACCAAATTGTCTGTGATCATTTGAAATTAGACGCACCAGTAGCGGATATGACAGAGTGGTCAGCTATGGTGGACAAGGTCATGAACCTCAAGAAACAAGTCAAGATTTCCCTTGTTGGTAAGTATGTTGAGTTGCAAGATGCCTACATTTCTGTGGTTGAAGCCTTGAAACACTCTGGTTATGCCAACGACGCAGAAGTGAAAATCAATTGGATCAATGCCAATGATGTGACAGCAGATAATGTGGCAGAGCTCTTGTCTGATGCGGACGGAATCATCGTGCCAGGTGGTTTCGGTCAACGTGGTACGGAAGGTAAAATCCAAGCCATCCGCTATGCGCGTGAAAATGATGTTCCAATGTTGGGTGTCTGCTTGGGCATGCAGTTGACTTGTATCGAGTTTGCTCGTCACGTTTTAGGACTTGAAGGTGCTAATTCAGCAGAGCTTGCACCAGAAACAAAATACCCTATCATTGATATCATGCGTGATCAGATTGATGTTGAGGATATGGGGGGAACCCTTCGCTTGGGACTTTATCCATCTAAGTTGAAGCGTGGATCTAAGGCAGCGGCTGCTTATCACAATCAAGAAGTGGTGCAACGTCGTCACCGTCACCGTTATGAGTTTAACAACGCCTTCCGTGAGCAGTTTGAGGCAGCAGGCTTTGTCTTCTCAGGTGTTTCTCCAGACAATCGTTTGGTAGAAATCGTGGAAATTCCAGAAAATAAATTCTTTGTAGCGTGTCAGTATCACCCTGAACTGTCAAGCCGTCCAAATCGCCCAGAAGAACTCTACACTGCTTTTGTGACTGCAGCAGTTGAGAACAGCAATTAGTTAAATCAGAACCTTTGAGAAGAATCTCAGAGGTTTTTTGCTTGTATATTTAGGATAAGATTTGCAAAACAAAAACATAGTGATATAATTAACATAACAAAACCTAAGGAGGATCTACAATGAAAAAAATGACACTATTTGGTTTGTCTCTAGCAGGTCTAGCTTTACTGGCTTTTCCTCATTCGGGGCAGGCATTTGAGCTTAAAGAAGAATGGGTTGTTAAGTGTGGAGTACAGTATCAAGATGGCAAGATTCTCCGATTTAATAATGGCCATGAAGTAGATATCAAAGTCTTGAATTTGCCAAAAACCGAGAAAATCGAGTGGACGGTTAGTCTCAATGGTCAAGATCAGACTGTCAATTTCCTAGGTCAAGAAAAGGACAAGTCTATGATGGGGGTAGAGGGGCGTTACCTGAATTTCTATGTGCCTTATGGCTATAGAGGAGATATCAAGGTAGAAGCCAAGAGCGGAAATGAAGTAAAGACCTGGTCCACTAAAGTAGTAGATGATGTATATAATGATGGCGGAAAGAGTGGTTACTATCGTATAAACGAATCAAATGATCAATACACTTACCTTGATACAAAATGGGATTATCAAACCAAGACTTACACTGCTACCTTACCAGAGACTGTCAATGATCAAAAAGTCTTTGCTTGGGCAGACTATGACAATGGCGAGTTGAAACTTGAAAAATTAAAATCTATCAGTCATAAATATGATGGAGGATCTTTCAAAGAACTTTATCCGATTGTAAAAGCAGAAAGTTGGCTAAAATCAAATCAAAATTGGTACTATCAAAAACAAGGTCAATTAGTGCAGAAGGATTGGGTTAAGGACAAGGGAACTTGGTACTTTATGAATGATAAAGGAGTCATGTTCAATCAAACTTGGCTTTATCAAGGTAGCAACTGGTATGCCTTTAAATCATCGGGAGCTATGATTGCTAGTGATTGGCTTTACGACCAAGGCAAGTGGTACTATTTATCGACTTCAGGCTCTATGAAAGCAAGCGCTTGGGTTTATGACAAGGGAGAATGGTATTATGTAAGTTCTTCTGGTGCCATGCTAGCGAATGATTGGTTCAAAGATAATGGCAAGTGGTATTATCTAGCTTCATCAGGTAAGATGCTTCGCAATACCTATACACCTGATGGTTACTACGTTGGCAACTCAGGTGCCTGGCAATAAGAATACTACTCTTCGAAAATCTCTTCAAACCACGTCAGCTTCATCCACAACCTCAAAACAGTGTTTTGAGCTGACTTCGTCAGTTCTATCCACAATCTAAAAACACTGTTTTGAGCAACCTGCGGCTAGTTTCCTAGTTTGCTCTTTGATTTTCATTGAGTATAAGAAGTCCTTTTCCTTAAAGGAAGAGGCTTTTTACTTGCTTTTCAGCTGCTTCCTCATTTGTCCTAAAACCTTTTTTGTGTTAAAATGAATGGTATGAAAGCTAAAAAAATGTGGATGGCAGGCTTGGCTTTGCTTGGTGTTGGAAGCCTTGCCCTTGCTACGAAAAAAGTTGCAGATGACCATAAGCTCATGAAGACTCAGGAAGAGTTGACAGCGATTGTACGAGACCATTTTTCCGACATGGGGGAAATTGCGACCCTCTATGTTCAAGTCTACGAAAGTAGTCTAGAGCGACTTGTCGGAGGCGTCATTTTTGAAGATGGCCGTCACTATACCTTTGTCTATGAAAATGAAGACCTAGTCTATGAGGAGGAAGTTTTATGATACAACCAGCAAGTTTAGAAGAATTAGCATCCTTAGTAGAAAAAGATGGCAAGAAGGTCTTTCTTTTTGTGGCGGACTGGTGTGGCGATTGTCGTTATATCTATCCTGCCTTGCCAGAAATTGAGGAGACTAATCCAGAGTTCACCTTTATTCGGGTGGACCGAGACCAGTATATGGATTTAGCTAAACTCTGGGATGTATATGGAATCCCTAGCCTTGTTGTTCTAGAAAAAGACAAGGAAATTGGTCGTTTTGTTAATCGCGACCGTAAAAGCAAGCAACAAATTAACGACTTTTTAGCAGGACTGAAATAGGAGAAAAAGGAAACAATGATTTTTACATATAATAAAGAACATGTCGGTGATGTCCTTATGGTCATCGTGAAAAATAGCGGAGATGCCAAACTAGATGTGGAGCGCAAAGGAAAGGTAGCCCGTGTTTTCCTCAAAGAAACTGGGGAAACAGTGGCGTGGAATATTTTCGAAGTTTCAAGTTTGTTTGAAATTGCAGAGCGCGGTCAAGTCTTTTTATCAGATGAGCAAGTAGCACGTTTAAACCAAGAGTTGAAGGCAGAAGGTTTTACAGAAGAAATTGTTAATGATAAGGAACCTAAGTTTGTTGTTGGTGAAATTGTCGAGATGGTAGCCCATCCAGATAGTGACCACCTCAACATCTGCCAAGTTGCAGTCGCAAGTGACAAGACAGTGCAAATCGTTGCAGGGGCTCCCAATGCGCGTCTTGGGTTGAAAACCATTGTGGCTCTTCCTGGAGCTATGATGCCAAAAGGCAATCTTATTTTTCCAGGCGAACTTCGTGGCGAAAAGAGTTTTGGCATGATGTGTAGTCCTCGTGAATTGCATTTGCCAAATGCTCCGCAAAAACGTGGTATTATTGAATTATCAGAAGACCAAGTTGTCGGAACACCATTTGACCCAGCTAAACACTGGACTGCCTAAGAAGTTGTTAATATCTGATAGACTAGATAGAAGGAAATAAGATGGCAAAAAATGTTGTGATTACAGGGGCGACATCAGGAATCGGTGAAGCGATTGCGCGTGCTTATCTGGAGCAGGGTGAGAATGTTGTTTTAACAGGACGACGGATAGACAGACTAGAAACCCTCAAGTCGGAGTTTGCAGAAACTTTTCCAAATCAAACAGTTTGGACTTTTCCACTAGATGTCACGGATATGATCATGGTCAAGACTGTCTGCTCCGATATTCTAGAAACGATAGCTCAAATTGATATCTTGGTCAATAATGCTGGACTAGCTCTTGGCTTGGCTCCCTATCAAGACTATGAGGAGCTGGATATGTTGACAATGTTGGATACCAATGTCAAGGGTTTGATGGCAGTCACTCGCTGTTTCTTGCCAGCAATGGCAAAAGCCAATCAAGGGCATATCATCAATATGGGCTCAACCGCAGGAATTTATGCTTATGCAGGTGCAGCAGTTTATTCAGCTACCAAGGCAGCAGTTAAGACTTTTTCAGATGGACTGCGAATTGATACCATCGCAACGGATATCAAGGTGACAACTATTCAGCCTGGAATTGTCGAAACAGATTTTTCGACGGTACGTTTTCACGGTGATAAAGAACGAGCTGCGTCCGTTTACCAAGGAATCGAAGCCTTGCAGGCACAAGATATCGCTGATACAGTTATCTATGTGACCAGTCAACCTCGTCGTGTGCAGATTACAGATATGACCATTATGGCCAATCAACAGGCGACAGGTTTCATGATTCATAAAAAATAAGAAATTTCCTCGAAAAGTTACAAATTTCTGTAACTTTTTTTGATTTCTTACGAATAGATAAGTAGGAGGAAGAAAATATGTATAATAAAGTTATCTTGATTGGGCGTTTGACGTCCACACCAGAATTGCACAAAACCAACAATGACAAGTCAGTAGCGCGCGCAACTATCGCTGTGAACCGTCGTTACAAAGACCAAAACGGTGAACGTGAAGCTGATTTTGTCAATATGGTCCTTTGGGGTAGGCTAGCAGAAAGCTTGGCAAGCTATGCAACCAAAGGTAGTCTTATTTCAGTGGATGGGGAATTACGTACACGTCGCTTTGAGAAAAATGGTCAGATGAACTATGTGACCGAAGTACTTGTCACAGGATTCCAACTCTTGGAAAGTCGTGCTCAACGTGCCATGCGTGAAAATAATGCAGGACAGGATTTGGCAGATTTGGTTTTGGAAGAGGAGGAATTGCCATTTTAAACATTAAAAAGTCTGAGTTGCTCTCAGGCTTTTTATCTTGAGAAAGTCAGACTTTTTCCTTGACTATTTCTGACCAAGTGATACAATAGAACTATGATTTAGCACTCAGATATAAAGAGTGCTAATAATATGTAGTTCATCATGGAGGAAAACAGATGTTGAAACCATTAGGAGACCGTGTGGTCTTGAAAATCGAAGAAAAAGAACAAACTGTTGGAGGCTTTGTCCTTGCAGGTTCAGCCCAAGAAAAAACCAAAACTGCCCAAGTTATCGCTACTGGACAAGGTGTTCGTACCTTGAACGGTGACTTGGTTGCTCCAAGTGTTAAAGCTGGAGACCGTGTCTTAGTTGAAGCTCACGCAGGTCTTGATGTCAAAGATGGCGATGAAAAGTACATCATCGTAGGCGAAGCTAACATCTTGGCAATCGTTGAAGAATAGAAGGAGAAAGTAAGTATGTCAAAAGAAATTAAATTTTCATCTGATGCTCGTTCAGCTATGGTCCGTGGTGTCGATATCCTTGCAGACACTGTTAAAGTAACCTTGGGACCAAAAGGCCGCAATGTTGTTCTTGAAAAATCATTCGGTTCACCACTCATCACCAATGACGGTGTAACTATTGCCAAAGAAATCGAATTGGAAGATCATTTTGAAAATATGGGTGCCAAATTGGTGTCAGAAGTAGCTTCAAAAACCAACGATATCGCAGGTGACGGAACGACAACTGCAACAGTCTTGACTCAAGCAATTGTCCGCGAAGGAATCAAAAACGTCACTGCAGGTGCCAATCCAATCGGCATCCGTCGTGGGATTGAAACAGCAGTTGCCGCAGCAGTAGAAGCCCTGAAAAATAACGCTATTCCTGTTGCTAATAAAGAAGCTATTGCTCAAGTTGCTGCCGTCTCTTCTCGTTCTGAAAAAGTAGGTGAGTACATTTCTGAAGCCATGGAAAAAGTTGGCAAAGATGGAGTCATCACTATCGAAGAGTCACGTGGTATGGAAACAGAACTTGAAGTTGTTGAAGGAATGCAGTTCGACCGCGGTTACCTTTCACAGTACATGGTGACAGATAGTGAAAAGATGGTGGCTGACCTTGAAAATCCATACATTTTGATTACTGATAAGAAGATTTCCAATATCCAAGAAATCTTGCCATTACTAGAAAGCATTCTCCAAAGCAATCGTCCTCTCTTGATTATTGCAGATGATGTGGATGGTGAGGCTCTTCCGACTCTTGTTTTGAACAAGATTCGTGGAACCTTCAACGTAGTAGCAGTTAAGGCACCTGGTTTTGGTGATCGTCGTAAAGCCATGCTCGAAGATATCGCCATCTTGACAGGTGGAACAGTTATCACAGAAGACCTTGGTCTTGAGTTGAAAGATGCGACAATTGAAGCGCTTGGTCAAGCAGCGAGAGTAACTGTAGACAAAGATAGCACGGTTATCGTAGAAGGTGCTGGAAATCCTGAAGCAATTTCTCATCGTGTTACGGTTATCAAGTCTCAAATCGAAACCACAACTTCTGAATTTGACCGTGAAAAATTGCAAGAACGCTTGGCCAAATTGTCAGGTGGTGTCGCGGTTATTAAGGTCGGAGCCGCAACTGAAACTGAGTTGAAAGAAATGAAACTTCGCATCGAAGATGCCCTTAACGCTACTCGTGCAGCTGTTGAAGAAGGAATCGTTGCAGGTGGTGGAACAGCCCTTGTAAATGTTATCCCAGCCGTGGCTGATTTGGAATTGACAGGAGATGAAGCGACAGGGCGCAATATTGTTCTCCGTGCTTTGGAAGAACCTGTTCGTCAAATCGCCCACAATGCAGGATTTGAAGGATCTATCGTTATCGATCGTTTGAAAAATGCTGAAGTTGGTACAGGCTTCAACGCAGCAACTGGTGAGTGGGTCAATATGATTGATCAAGGGATTATCGATCCAGTTAAGGTTAGTCGTTCAGCCCTACAAAATGCAGCATCTGTAGCCAGCTTGATTTTAACTACAGAAGCAGTTGTAGCCAATAAACCAGAACCAGTAGCCCCAGCTCCAGCAATGGATTCAAGCATGATGGGCGGCATGATGTAAGCTTTTTATAGAAAACACAAAAGGAGGGAATGCCTACCCCTCCTTTTTATGCTATTCACTTCTAAATAGATTTGAGCTCTCCTAACTTATATGATAAAATAAGACTAGAAAAAGGAGAAGAACATGATCGATGTAGAAGAAATTCTGAGCAAGATGAACCCCAATCAGAAGATTAATTATGACCGTGTCATGCAGAAGATGGTCCAAGTATGGGAAAAAAATGAGCAACGTCCAACTATTCTCATGCATGTTTGCTGTGCCCCTTGTAGTACCTATACTCTAGAATATTTGACCAAGTATGCAGATGTGACTATCTATTTTGCCAATTCTAATATCCATCCCAAGGCAGAATACCATAAGCGAGCCTATGTTACCAAGAAATTTGTCAGTAATTTCAATGAGCGAACTGGAAATACGGTCCAGTATCTAGAAGCTCCCTACGAACCAAATGAATATCGTAAGTTAGTCAGAGGACTGGAAGAAGAGCCAGAAGGTGGCGACCGTTGCAAGGTTTGCTTTGACTACCGACTGGATAAGACGGCGCAAGTGGCTATGGACTTGGGATTTGACTACTTTGGCTCAGCTTTGACCATCAGTCCTCATAAGAATTCTCAAACCATCAACAGCATCGGAATCGATGTGCAAAAAATTTATACAACCCACTATCTTCCAAGTGATTTCAAGAAAAATCAAGGCTACAAACGTTCGGTAGAGATGTGTGAAGAGTATGATATCTATCGTCAATGTTATTGTGGATGCGTCTATGCAGCCCAGGCTCAGAATATTGATTTGGTTCAGGTTAAGAAAGATGCCACAGTTTTCTTGCTGGATAAGGATGTTGAAAAAGACTATTCCCACATCAAATTTACTGTTACGAAATTAGATATATAGAAATCACCCCAGCTGTAAAGCTGGGTTTTTAAAATAAAAAAACCGGGGTCTTAACCCCAGTTTGACAACTTTACCGATTCTTTAGTTCTACATAGCGCTTGTACCAAATGTTTACATAGGCTTCTGAGAAAGGACCTCGTCCATTGTTAATCCAATCAACAAGAATTTTGACATGTTCTTTTAAAATATAGTCCAAGTCATCGGAATAATTCATTTTGCGTTTGTGACGCTCATACTCCTCAACGTCCAAGAGACGTTTCTCTCCATCTGTAAAAATTTTAACATCCAAATCGTAATCAATATACTTCAGTGCTTCTTCATCCAGATAGTAGGGGCTAGCCATATTGCAATAGTAGGAAATTCCATTATCACGAATCATGGCAATGATATTAAACCAATATTTCTTGTGAAAGTAAACAATAGCCGGTTCTCGAGTGACCCAACGACGACCATCACTTTCGGTAACCAGTGTATGATCGTTGACACCAATAATGGCGTTTTCTGTTGTTTTTAGTACCATGGTGTCCCGCCAAGTTCGGTGGAGACTCCCATCATGCTTATAACTTTGAATTGTAATAAAGTCGCCTTCTTTTGGAAGCTTCATAACTAACCAACTTTCTACAATTTATAAGTTTATCGTTTACTATTGTACCATAAAATTACCTAAAATCTGTGAATTTTACATGAAAATATTAAAGATATTCTCTGAGAGCGCTTGCTATATCCGAAAAATCGTAGCCCTTTCGTGCTAAAACTTGGGTTAAACGCTGTTTAAGTTCGTATCCTTCATATTTTCGGGCATACTTGGCATATTGCTTATCAAGTTCCTTGAAGATGAGTTCCTGAGTCGTTTCTTGGTCAACTTGACTATCCAACTGGTCAAAGGCAGTTTTAGCATCAGAATAGGAAAACCCCTTGTTGGTCAGATTTTGGATTATCTTATCTTGCAAGGCACGAGCTGGAAGTTTTCCCTCATATTTTTTCAATAGTTTATTAGCTACACGTTGAGCAACTTCCGAAAAATCAAATTCTTTCAAGTTCTCTTCTATAGTAGATTTTGAAATCCCTTTTTGTGTTAGTTTTTGAGTCAGTACATAAGGCCCCTTGTCTCCTGAAAGTTGATTGGCATTGATGATAGCATAAGCGTACTGACCATCATTAATCCACTTATCTTCTTTGAGATTATCAATGACTTGAGAAACGATTTTTTCATCAATATCGTATTTTTTCAGATATTCTCTGACTTCTTTTTCAGTGCGTGCTTTAAAGGATAAGTGGTAGAGGGCCAAATTCTTACCATAAGAAAATTGAGCAAAGTCCTGTATCTCTTTCAATTCTTCTTCGCTTATCATCTTATCTCTTGATAACATAAAACGAACAATAGTATCTTCAGTAATGTAGCATTTGTCGCCATTATCAAGCTCCATCATATAGAGTCTTTTTTTCTTTTCAAGTTTTGTGATTTTCATAGTTCTATTATAACTCAAAATGTGAGAAAAAGCTGAAACCCCGTGATATAGCCGTTTTTTGTCCCTTAATGATGAATTTTAAGAACTTTTTAGGAACTTTGTAGATTCTCAATGGCTTTTTCATAAAAGGAAGTCGCCTTTTTCTTATTGTCTTTGGATAGATGACTATAGATATCCATAGTCATTGAAATTTTAGAATGGCCGAGCCGTGTTTGGATTTCTTTGTAAGGAAGTCCTGCATTGAGCAATAGACTAGCGTGGGTGTGTCGGAAAGCGTGGAAACTCAAACGAGGACATCCAGCCAGTTTTAAATGCTTTTCTAGTCTGAATCTGAGCGCTCCAGCTTCTCTATAATTGTCAAAGGTATCAGAGAACACTTTTTCAAAAGTTACCCCTATTTCCCTACCTATTTGGGATTGTCTTGCTTTATAGAGCCGAAGCATGAGTACCGTTTTGGTATCCAGTGCTATTTCTCTAATGCTACTTTTACTTTTAGGGCTAGTGATTTCCTTGAGGGTGTTTAAAGTCTTAGTAACTGAAATGTTACCGTTTTGTAGGTCAATATCAGACCATTTCAAGGCTAGACATTCACGAATACGCAAACCAGTCGCTAGAAGCGTCTTATATAACACCGTATCGGAGAAATTTTTGTAAGTGTTTGGTAACTGATCCAGATAATCTAAGAATTTTTTCAAATTGTCGTCATCCAGATATTTCAGTTTTTGCCCTTCTTTGGGTTTGCGCCGTGGAACGATGATATCACTAGCTGGGTTTGAAGCAATGACTTGCAAGGAAACGGCATAGGATAATATGCGTTTATTTAAGGCATGAAGCTGGTTATATTGCTGATAACCTTTTCCTAGTTGATTGTAATCTATTGCCCACTGGTTTACCTGGTGCTGAATGATTGGGGCCGTTAGTTTATCTAGTTTGTAGTCTCCAAAGGCTGGTAGGAGATACTTTTTTATGTTGTTTTTTGCCCCTATAAGGGTGCTATGTTTGACTGTATGGCAATAATTTTCTAGCCAGAGTTCCGTCAATTCCTGATAGGTGCTAACATTGACGGTTTTTATAACCGTTGAGCCGTTTTTTTTAAACTCTACCTTGGCTTGGATAGCCTTGCTTTTGAGTCTGTTCTTAGTTCTGTCTGAAATAGTTGTCTTGACTTTCTTACCTGTTACGGTATCGATACCAAGATAAACACTGGAACGGTAAACTACTGATCCATCTTTCTTTTTGTACTCTGTAATCTTCATGGTTTTACTCCTTTTCCATCAGCAGGCAAGCAATTAGAAAAGGTTTTGAGTTTATACCATACGAGGAGCTACGAGAATGCCCCTGTTTTTCTATTTTAAGCAGTTAGACGGTAAATTATACCAGAATAGAAAACAAGGCGAATATGGGGGAGTTTTTTATTTTAAGTTATGTTTACTAGAATATAAAAAGAAAAGTAGCCGTATCAAATACGGCTACTATCACGTTATGGATCTAAAATCCAAATGTAAACTTTATGGAGCTAAACTCCTAATAGCTGTATTGTAATATAATTATTAAAAAATGTCAAGAGATTAGAAAAGGTATAATTCTTTTAACTTTTCGTTAATTTTGTCCAATGTGTTATCAGATACTTTCATTTTTCCGATTGGATCTAATCTATTTTTCTTTAAAATTCTATCTTTGCTGATTGTTTGAAGGTTATTACACTTGGCATAAGAACGCTTAATGTATTTTTTGTAGTATTGAGTTAATTCAATAACGTCATTTATTTCTGATTGTGTCCGTTTAAGGTTATCATCGTCTATTATCTTAGGTTGAATTATTTCGTTTGAAAATTGTTCTGTATAAGCTTGGTAGACTTCCGATAAGGCAGCTTCAGTAATTGCATTATTGGAATCTAAATATTTTAGGTAGGCAAATAATTCTTTGTGTAATTTTTCAATATATCCATCAAGCAAAATAGAAGGATATTCCGCAATGACTTCGTCTATGAGTACAGTATCTATTTGATTTTTAGATGTTAGAGGAATTACTGTAAGTGTTTTTTTATAGGGACTATCTACTTTGTCTAAGACAATAGCCCAATGATTATTTGATAATTCTCCGCCTATATTTACACCGAACTCTACGAATACCAGAGAACCACGACTGAATTTCCAATATTTTCTTTTTTGAGTCTTGGCTTCAAATAAGAATTGTTCAGATTGTCTTTTAACTGCTGGTGCAAGAAATCTGTATTTAGAAGATGTATGCTTTGCTTTACCAAGTTTATAGAGTTTTTCAACTTCTATGTAGTTTTGTTTGGTTTGTTCAAAATATGGATTTTCTTTGTTCATTTTAATTCTCTCTATATATGCCCACGATTTCGCCGATGGTTTAGAAGATATTAGTCATCTCTATTTGTCAAATTTGCCCATTTTTGCGCTTTAGTCTGTAAAATCGGCTTTATATTCTTCAATTTCCCCTGTTTTTGCACAATAGACTATGAAAAGATGGTTGCTATTGGCGAATATGGGGGTTTTTAAAGGATCTTTTCAAATACCATAGTGGTTATTTGTTCTGAGAAAATACTCTAGCAATATCTAATAGTTTTTCTCTATCATCATCTGATAAAAAGAAGAAAATTGATAGAAGTTCACTAGCCTCATCATTAAGGTAAGAAATAGCGATACTTAAAACCGATAACTCACCTAAAACATTTTGGGTTTGCTTTTCAATTGCTTCTTGATATTTTATTTTAAAATCTTCCTCATCTATGAACGAATTTTCTGAAAGGAAATTTTCAGTAAATTTTTCAGTATTAAAAGATTCTTTAATTGAAGAAATCAGTTGTTCTTGGGAGGTGTATCCAGTTAAAAGTAAAAGTTTATCAAAACCTTTTGAAAACCTTTTAGGGTCAATATCTCCAGTGTCATTGGATTCCTGTTCAAAATCATTAGTAATTCCTAATAGATGACCAATGCTTACTTTAAAATACTCTGCTAATTTTTGTAAGTATTCATATTTAATTTTTAATTCTTTTTCTTTTTCCCAGCGGGATATTGTCATCTCTGATACTCCAAGAAGTTCAGCAAGTGTTTTTTGTGTATCCCCGTTTTTTTTTCGTAACTCTTGTAATTGGTTCATTGTATATTACCTCAAGATAATTATAACATAAAAAAATATTTTTTAACAAAAATGTTAGAAACTCTTGACAACTAACATTTTATTTAGTAAAATACAGGAGAACTAACAAAAATGTTAGAAAAGAAAGGAGAAACTTCATTGCTTATTACCTCAACACAAGCAAAAGCGATTCGCCGAAAGCAGGCAGACAAGAAATTGACTGCAAAGCAAGCAGGCGAGGAAATCGGAGTAACACAAGTTACCTATCGAAAAATCCGAGACGGTGGCGAAGTAAAGCCCAGTATTTATCAAAAAGCCATGCAGTGGCTTGCTGAAGATTATTAGAAAGGAGCGAACCAATGGAACTGGTTTATATGGACGGTAAGAAAGAGCCGTACACTACGAGTGCAATCATAGCTGAATGTGCTGGAGTAAAACACCACGCAATACAGGAACACATTAGAAAGCAGATTGGACGACTGGAGCAATTTGGGAAGGTGTCATTTAAAATGCGACCTTTACAAAGTGGACAACAGGCAAAAGATTATATTTTGAACGAGCAACAGGCTACTTTGCTGATTACATTCTTGAAGAATACGGAGCAAGTGGCTAACTTCAAAACCAATCTAGTCAAAGCATTCTTTGAAATGCGTGATGAACTTTCTAAACGCTATCTTCAACGGGAACTGGAAAAGCCAAAGCGCAAGACCTTAACCGAATCTATCAAATCATGGGAGAAAGCACCCAAGCATGCCTATAGCACTCTTACAAACCTACTGCTAAAGGGAGCGACTGGGAAAAACAAAGCCCAACTCATGCAAGAGCGAGAAAGTGAAAACGGTATTGACAGTTTAACAAGCGCGGAACTGACAAACTATCAGCGTTTGGAAGATATGGCAATAGCGATGATCAACTTGAATATGAGATATTCAGAAATTAAAGAACTAATTTTTAAAGCATAGGAGTATAGAAAATGGAAAATGAATTTAAGACAGTTACAAATGCCAAGGGAGTAGAAATTCCTAAGTATTTCAAGGATTTTAAAAAGCTAGTTGAGATGGACAGACAACTAGCCGAATATCTTTGTATGAACTACGAGTTATTGGACAGTGAAGACCTGGGCGCATTTCTTGAAACGGTGGAGCAGGGATTCAGCTGGATTCTGGATCTTATCGAAAGTAAAGACTTACTTTATAGCCCCCAGGCAGGGAAGAAAGCATGAAAAAAGGTAACAAAAAAAGTCACTTGCGGAGAGTTTGGCGACCGAAGCAAGCGACAAGATTAAGGGTATAGATATTTTTTCTATACCTTGATTATAGCATAGAAAGACAAGGTAAACAATGGGAAAACAACATCAAGCAGTAAAATTCAAAGATATTGCTGAAAAATTGTCCGAATTAGAGGGCAAAAACTTAGAAGAAATCGCTGGAGTATTAGGCTATCGCAACTTAGACAGTTGTAAGGTTAATCTCTACAATCTCAGACAAAACAAGCGTCTAGGATTTGAAGTAGAAAAAGGGGTGTACTCCAAGTTCGCACTCTTGGACGATTCGGTAAAAGAGGAACTGGAAGACAAGGAATTGTCAGACCGTGGGCGCTATTTGAAGAGCGTAGACCGCTATAAGGCAATGCTAAATGCCTTTTCTATCGCCTTTGATAGCACGGTCAAGGCGGAAACCAGACAAAAAGCAGAACATGACGCCTTGAAAGCCTTGGACAGAATCCCAGATAAGCACTACGCCCTACTTTATGACATGATGGAGGGCTAGGGATGGAAGCAAAGACCCACTTCGCTAGATTCATGCGTAGAGGTATGGAATTAGCAAGGCAATTACATAGTAAAGAAATTCAACGTGATGAATTTGATAGAGCTTGGAAAAGATTAGGCGATCAAATCGAAAACGAAACGAAGAAAAACTAAGAAAACCGAAGTGCAGGCAAGCAATTAGAAAAGGTTTTGAAAAACGAGTGCTGACACGGCGACTCTAAGCACTTGTTTAGCAAAAATGTGGGTGATTACCCACGAAACATCACTACAAGCGTCCGTCAACTTGGGGCAAATGCCCAGCGTTTGGAGTGGTGGTAATCGTGTATAGGAAACAGGTAAGAAAAAGGCACAGGAAAACAATATGACAAAGGAAAATTTTGATATTTTAACTGATTATGAAGAACTTTGCGGAAGGTTGAAAGATATTTTGATAGTTTTAGGAATGACTAGTGTAGGAGAAGATTCTGAAAAGACAGCTACCATCAATGTAGTATCTCAAGCATTAGAAAGTCTAATCATAGAACATACAGAAAACACTAATAAATATAGAGAGGACATAGCATGAATGATTATTTCAAAGAATTTAAAAAAGACTTAGGACTTGTAGAGGAAAAGCTAGATATTTTATCAGAGTGGCATAAGTCTAAGAATCATATTGGAGCGACGGAAATTGCTGAAGATTGTATTTCAGTAATTAGTGATCTATGGATAAGCTTTTATAAATTATCTGAAGCGTACAAGATGCAGGAAGCTAGTCATGAAGAATTTTATAATACGAATGTTGAGAACTTACTGGGAGAATTAAAAAAATATGACGATGAGTGTGCAGAAATGTACAATAAAAAACCTGACTGGTTACTATTCAATTACTTAAATCAAGTAATAAGCGAAAACAAGTTAAGTAATGGTATTACTCATGAGACTGCTTCAACTTGGACATATTTACGAAGTTTAGTAGTTTCTGATTTACAAAAAAGAGGGCTATTGGAATGAATGAATTAGATTTGACCAATACACAGGCGGTAATCTCTATGGTGGTACTGATTGGCTTACTGCTTTATCTAAACCACCGAGACCGCAAAAAGTGCGCTCAAATGGAGCGAGAAAACAGGAAACTTGGAGAAAGTTCTAGCGAGAGTTTAAGCCCTGACTATGGGAGATATATCCAACTTGCAAGCATTAAGCCGTGGAGGTGATTATATGTTTGAAAGGATGATTGAAGAACTTCAAATAAAAATATTAGAAGCCTTAGAACGTTACCTAAAAAGTCATGAGAAAATACCTCCCCGAATCATTGGGTTGATTTCCGCAAAACGAGTACAGGAAGAGTTAGATATAAAATATTTGACCTTACAAAAATGGGAAAGAATGGGCTTGAAGCGTTATCAGCCTCCAGGAGACGATAGCAGAAAAGTTTATTATAAAGTGGACGATATCCGTAAGTTTATGGGGGTGGGAGAATGAGAGTGATAGAGTTAACCTTGTCTAGTGACAAATTGGCCTTATTCGGCTTTCTCAAGTCTACTCCTACCCAAGTTTGGAAGAATGGAGAATACTTCAAATTCATCTACTTTGAACCGATAGGCGAGGCGCTGACGGATTTCCACTATAAAGGTTTGTATGTGGCTGTAAAAGACAAAAAAGAGGAAGTAGAGGGCTGGAAATTAATTAAAGACTTGGAGATAGTTATGGCCAGTCCTGACCTGCTGACGATCCTGAAAGAATTAGAGGTAAACAAATTGACAGAGCAACGGCAGGGACTTGGAGTGGAGTTGAAAGGCTGGGTTTTTGACCTGATTTGTAATGGCATTTATACCAGGTATGAGACTTCACTTTTTGTCCGCTTGCTATTTGTCAATGGTTACAGTTTTAGTCAGCTGGTAGACCTATTTTCAGCAATCGTCAAACGCAAAGACCTAGCCAGCTATTTCCTAGAAATAGCGACAAAATTCTATAAGGAGGTGGCTTTTGAATAGTGAAGAAATTGTAACTAAAATCATTGAAGAGAATCAGCAACAAATACCGCCTACCGTGGTGGATTTGACCCAGGCAAGGGAGACAAGTGAGGAAAACAATAGCCTAGATTTAACTCCTAAAACAAAAGGAAAAGGTTTTGTCATCACCTTGGACAATCTCAAGAAGATTTTGAGTGGGGATAGTAAACTAAAAGGGGCGATACAGTACAACACTTTTACATATGAAATTGACGTTACCAAGTCCATTAAGTTAAATGGTAGAACCTTGAGCGGAACAATCGATGACCTGATTATCAGAGAGATTAGGGCTTATATTGCTACCAAGTATAAGATGGATTATAAAAAAGGAGATATCGCTGATATCTTGGAAGTTGTAGCTGGAGAAAACAGCTACAACCCCTTAAAAGACTATCTGGAATCTTGCGAAAGCGAGTATAAAGAGTTGGTAAATCAGCGTGATCCCTTTGATATTTTAAGGTATTATCTCAATATCAAGGATGACGAATATAACCGTATTATCATGGACTTGTTTTTCCGTGGAGCGGTTGCCAAGGTGTTTGACCCTACTGTTAAGTTTGACTTTGTACTGGATTTGACTGGAAGGCAGGGAGTAGGAAAGACTCAATTTTTTGAGGGGCTTTTTACTCACAAGTATTTTACAACCGTTGAGACCTTCACAGACAAAGACGACAAGGCTAGAATGGTGAGAAACTGGTGTGTATTTGACGATGAGATGGTGGCTAGTAAAAAGGCTAGTTTTTCAGAATTGAAGAAATTCATCACAGAAACCAAGCTAGAGTTTAGACCGCCTTACGCTTCAAGTGATAGGCGATTGCCTAAGAGTTTTATTATCGTGAGGGCAACTAATGACCATGATTATTTGAACGACTTGACAGGAGAAAGGCGCTTTCTGGTTGCAGAAGTCCACAAGGACACCAACTATAAGGGAAGGAAGTGGACAGAGAAAGACCGTAGACACTTTTGGGGTGCTATGGTGATGGCTTGGAGAGCTAACCAAGTCTTGAACCTGACAGACGAGCAGGAAAAGCTAGTAAATGAGGTTAGAAGCCGTTACAAGTTTGTAGATGAAACCCTTGAGGATTTGGAGCGCTATTTAGGCACTCCTTACCCAAAAAGAATGTATCAGTTCCCGATGACAGACAGAACGAGATGCTATTATATCTATGACATGATGAACGAGGGATATTATAGAAATAACAGGGGTGGAACAGTTGAACTTGACACAGACACCTATGGCGAACTGGTAGATAGGGACAAGATGACCATTAACTTATTTTTTCAAGAGGTGTATTTGACTGACAAAGTACCGCCAAAGGATAAGGCTAAGGTTAAAAAGTATATGCAAAACCGAGACGGCTGGGAACATAAACGATCTTTAAAATTTGGGAAAAGTGTTAAGCCTGGTTATTCAAAATCTAAAAGGTAGTTAGGGTAGTCACTAATCAAAAAAGTGACTACCTTCCAGAAGGTAGCTAAAGCCTTTAAACAAAAAGGATTTAGAAAAAGGGTAGTTTCCAAGATTTTACTGACTACCCTATCAAACCCTTGATATTATTGACTTCTATACAAAAAAGTAGTTATTTTATATTATTTGTAAACTATATAGAGTAAATAGAGTTAAGGTGTTTATTATTATTTTTTTTGTGAGCAAGGTGACTACCTGACTACGCTTTTTGTAAACCCTTGGAGCTGTAAGGCGGAGGTGGTAGTCACTAGATATCCCAAAATGACTACCTTTTTTTATGAACTCTAAGAATTTTTTTAAGAGAGGTTTGAAAATGAAAGTAGTTGACCCTATTAGAGATACTGATGACATTGAAAGAATTAAGGATTTTTTGAGAAGGAAGAATGAACGAGATTACGTATTATTCCTATTTGGAATTTATACAGGTTTACGAGTTAGCGATATTATTCCAATTAAAGTCAAACAAATCATGGGGGATAAAATTGAAATAAGGGAGAAAAAAACAGGCAAAATAAGACGTTTTCCAATAAATCAACAATTAAGAAAAGTCTTAAATCAATACATTGAGAATAAACAACTCAAAGAATATAATTTTTTATTTCCGAGCAGAAAAAGAGAGAATGGCAAGGGAGTAAAAATTTGTCACATTTCAAGAACCCAAGTGTATAAAATTTTAAAAGAAGCTGGGAAT
Source organism: Streptococcus bouchesdurhonensis (assembly GCF_948472335.1). The sequence goes on from NZ_CAOKTW010000018.1 coordinate 18,757, forward strand.
AAATGTGGGATTAAAAATATAGGAACCCACTCAATGAGAAAGACATTCGGCTATCATCATTACAAAAAGAATGGTGATGTAGCTATTCTACAAAGAATATTTAACCATTCAACACCAGAGATTACACTTGGATATATCGGCTATACTCAAGACGAACTAGACCAGAGTATACTAACATTTGACTACTAAATAGCCGTTCAATTTTACATAATGAGAAAATGTAAATTCAAAAACAGAAAACAGGCCTATCCCCTTGATATAAAAGGGATTCTAAAAAGTTCTCGAAAGTCACAAAATAGAAGATATGTTAAATATATGACACCAAAAAAGAGAGGAAAAACAGATGAATCCAAACAAAGACTACACTCCATTTTTACAGGATAACTTTATTATCTTTAACAAAAATGGTATAATAGAGATGAAGAAAATACCAGACTTCGGAAGCGTGGTATTTACTAGTCAAGATGGCAACATTGTCCAGATTGAAACAACAATTAAAGAAAGATAGCTGACTAGACAACTAGAGGCGTAACATTAAAGCTAAGTAGCTTTTTTGTTGCGTCTCTTTTTGTTTTGAGAAAGAGGAAGTAATGAGGAATAAAGATCCAGTAGATAGTTGAAACCAATAAGCACGATCAAAAGAATCAAAAGAAATGAGGAATAAAAGAACATGGAAACATTACAAACTATTGAAACTAAAATTGACAAACTGATTGAACAGAATAAGAAAGCTATTGAGATGACTGAGGCGGAACTGGTTAAAGCAAACCAAGCTATTTCAGACGCTCAAGCAAAGCTGGTACAGGCTCAAAAAGAAATCAACTCAGAAAATACGTTGAAGCAAAAGGTGACCTATGGACGGCAGAACGTACAAAAGAATTTCATGAGGGACGTTTGGAAGAATTAACTAGAGATCCATTAGTTACCTATGAAGAATATCATGCGTTGATTGCAGACATCTTTAGATTAGCCGATGAAGAGCAGGATACTTTCTTCACTCCAGCAGTTGCCAAACTAATGGAAATTATAACACTTGGAGATAATGCTATTAAGGCAAGGGAACGTGTAAACGAGGTTCTTAAAAAACTTGAAAAGGATATCTCTAAAAATAATGAAGATTATAAAAAAGCTAAGAACGGCTGGATTTTAAGTGATTTCTTTTCAGGTTTATCTTATACACCAAGAAACGCCCTATACGGATATCAGTATAGTTTGAAAGAAATGGCTGAGAATTTCAAAAAGGGGCAAAGTTAAAAAAGCCCCCTCCCCCCTTCAGCTATCCCCCCTACTAAAAAATAGAAAGATGAGGTATATAGAATGACCCTACCTACTGGTAAGATTGATTTAAACGAATATGGAAATCATTTGGCTGAAAAGGCTAGTGAAATTTATGAAGAGAGAGGTAAGCGAGTAACTCAGCGCTTAGATAATCTTAGAGAAGAAGCATTATCAAGAGCTGGCAAGTGGCAAACTGTCCTAGATCGTTCTGGTGAACTATTAAAAGAACAGAAGGAAAGAAAGAGAGAGCAAGAAATAGAACGCTTGACGGAAGAGAAACGCAAAGAGATTGATAGGGAAGTTAGTCAGCGCCTATCAATACCAGATGAACACCAGCAAAAACTCAACAAAGGAATGAGTGAAATGCTGAAGGATTTATTTTAAAGAGTCCATAAAAAATAATTAAAAAAATTTTTTAATAAAGTGAATCGGAAAAAATATTTTTTGTGAAAGAGCCTGAAGCAACCAGGGAGAAGATGGGGGGATGACCCCCTCCCCCTCGGTGCTCCCGGACTACACGCCATCACTGTACATATTTTCTCGCGAGCGAGAAAGACAAAAAGGAGTAAATAGGATTGAATGGAACTACTGTAACTAGAAAATGCTCCAAGTGTCACGAGACAAAAGAATTATCTAGCGAAAACTTTTATAGGAAGCATTCGGACAAGATGGGCTTCTCAAAAGTTTGTAAGCTATGTAATAAAAAGAAAGACGCAGAGCGTTACCAAAAGAAAAAGGACAAGATATTGACCCAAAAGAAACGATACTATAGACGTCAGAAAGAGCGCCAAAATGAAAAAGGCGGTTTACTGGAAGGAGATGAAAAATAATGGAAGATATATTCCCAAGTCTACTCCAGAAAATCAAGGCAGAATTTGAAAAGGCTAGGCTAGATAGTGAGATTCTGGAAGAGTTGCTAGAAAAGTTAGAAGAGAATAAAGCTAATTATCTGGACGCCAATCAATATGCTATAGAAATTGGTGAAATACTCTCAAAGGTTTTAGGAGCTCACTTAAGTAATGAAAGCCTGCCAGATGGCAAGATGTACTATAATATCGCCAAACGATTGCTGGAAGATGTTTTAGGTCGAAACTATGACCTTGTAAGTGATTATACTGAAAAGGTACAAGAAGATTTAAACCTTAGGGCTAGACTTCGTATTCCTGCTCAAGTTCCTGAGTTGAACCAAGATAGGATTGACGGTTTAGTAAATCGTTTAGCTAGTGAAGATGATTTTGGTGCTGTAAAATGGTTGGTGGGTGAAACGATCGTTAATTTTACCCAAAGTATTGTAGATGATACGATTCAAAAAAACGTGGTATTTCAGTATAAAGCAGGACTTAGCCCTAAAATTACTAGGCGAACGGCTGGGAAGTGTTGTAAGTGGTGTCAAGAACTGGAAGGCAGTTATAAATATCCTTCCGTTCCCCATGATATTTACAGACGGCATAGTAATTGTAGATGTACCGTTGAATATTATCCGCAAGATGGTAGACGGCAGAATGTACATACCAGAAAATGGAGTAATATCAATCAAGAAGATGTGGAGCGTAGAAAACAGATAGGTATAGAGTCTGCTGAAGAACGTAAAAGAAAACGAGATGAAAGGATTGCCAAGTTTGGGAATCCTAGAAGAAGATTGAGCTAGGCATAAGTTACAGGAGTAGAAAGGTTATCGTTAAAAATGGAGCTGGATAAGTTTAAAACGATGATGAACGTTAGAAAGCGGATGACTTACTTTCTGAGATTTCAGAGGATGGCAGGAAGTGAAAACCAAGTTAGGATAGATGAACAGGCTTGGAAACTTGTCTTACCTGATCAGTGGAATTTGACTAGTAAGCATGAAAAAGTAATCAGAGAGGGTCTAGAAACATTTGTCCATGATATCAATAAGATAGAGAATGAACGTGCTAGAAAGTGTTTTATCATTCATTATTGCTACATGAGAAGACAGACGGCAAGTGAATGTGCTAAGATTGCTGGGGCTAGTTCAACTAGCTATCAGAGATACAAACAGATAGCCGTCTTAAACTTTGCGAGAATCCACGAGAACGGAGAACTAGAAGCCTATAAGTAGCTATCAGCGGAATGATTACAGTCTAGGGCGCCCCGCTTTAGGGCGTCATCATATAAAACTCCATGAATCAGTTAGAAGCCCTTGGAAATGAATCTAGGGGCTTTTAGATTTCCGAATAATATAGGTTGGCGATAGTGTGGTATAATGGTGCTAGGTAATAAAAAAGCACGTTTGACCGTGCTAGTTTCTTGCCTGCTGAACTCATCATATAGTGTAGTGGCTCCTTTATGGGGCTTTTTTTGTGAACATTTTTAGGAACTTTTAAAGAAATTAAAGAAAATATAAGGAAATATGATTTTAAAGAAAATCAGGAATATCAAGGCCTTTACTTACTAATGAAATATAAAAATCAAGCGGTAGCGGAATAACTCAAAATGTGATAAGATAGGGGTATGAATCTGAAAGTGAAACAAAAAATACCATTAAAAATCAAGCGCATGGGAATTAATGGTGAGGGAATCGGCTTTTATCAAAAAACCTTAGTCTTTGTGCCTGGTGCTCTCAAAGGTGAAGATATCTATTGTCAGATTACTTCTATTAAACGTAACTTTGTAGAGGCAAAACTACTGAAGGTCAACAAGAAGTCTAAATTCCGTGTTGTGCCTGCTTGTACTATTTACAATGAATGCGGAGGCTGCCAAATCATGCACCTGCATTATGATAAGCAGCTGGAGTTCAAGACGGACTTACTTCACCAAGCGCTAAAAAAATTTGCCCCTGCAGGATATGAAAACTATGAAATCCGCCCGACGATTGGAATGCAGGAACCCAAGTACTATCGTGCTAAGTTACAATTTCAGACTCGAAAATTTAAAAATCAGGTCAAGGCAGGTCTGTATGCACAAAACTCTCACTATTTAGTAGAGTTGAAAGACTGCCTGGTACAAGACAAGGAAACC
>NZ_CAOKTW010000019.1:0-21014 GCF_948472335.1 Streptococcus bouchesdurhonensis
ATTTGACACGAGGAACCCTTGAAGCTGTTTTTTCAGCTAAACCAAGGCTAGTCTTAGCCTTGGCTCTCTAGCCTCACAACTCCAAGCCTCTTATCAAATGAAATGCTTGTCTTAGACTCCTTACTTTCTCTCTCCTAAATGTAAGGGATAGAGTGATTTCCTTTAAGGAACAGCTTCCCATTTAGCGAGAAATAGATTATACTTGTAGCTGAGGAGAATGAAGCTCCTCACTAGTAAACTCTTCATAATCCTTTTTATTTTTCTGAAGATATTGTTTGAAAGATGTGAGTTTCCACGGATGGGTTTGTGGAGGGACATACTTGCGTCTTTCTTTTTTTGTTCTGGTTCTGATTCAAAGTTTTTCGAATAGAGTTCATGAACTAGTAGCTCCTTTGTGTGATAGATCTTGTCAGCGATATTGAGGTAGATGTCACCGTCAACTTCTTTTATAACGAATGCTTTCGTCTTTCTGCTGAAGTAGACTTCTTTTCCTTGTTCAACAGGGATATAGCAACGATTTTGGAATCGGATATGGTGTCCACTATCGACGACTCTCTCCGCCAGTCTAGCCAGAATGAGATTTCGTTCAGAGGGCTTAGGAGCCTCCTCAAAGACAGAGAGTTTTGTCTTGTTTCCAAACTGTTCATTAAAGGTTTGAATGTAGGAAAGAAGGAAAGTATTGGCTTCTTCCAAGGTATGAATATTGTTTCGTTCCAGTTCAATAGGCAGGCGAGATTGTAGTGCCTGATTGAGTCTTTCGACTCTCCCTTTAGCTTGAGGGATAGCGGTTGTCTCAAGGAGAATCCCCAGTTGGTGACAGGCGTATCCAAACTGTGTATGGGTATCGTCCTCCATTTTCTTAGAGTTGGAGGCTTGATAGGTAAAGACCGTTCTCTTATCTGTTTTAATTTGAAGGGGAATGCCGTGATTGGCTAATATTTGTTCAAGGACATGATAGTAAGCATTCAAGTTCTCTTTTTTATCAAAATAAGCCCCTAGGATATTGCCGGAAGCATCATCAATGGCTAAGTGTAAGTTAGAGGTTTCTGCTCCAAACCAGGCATGAGGGCTAGCCTCCATTTGGATGAGTTCTCCAGCAAATTTCTTTCTGGGTCTACTAGGATGTAGCTTTTTAGTGTCTTCCAGGAAATCTTTAGCGGACGGTAAGATTGGATTGTCTAGGGGATGATTGCGGTTCAGTTTAGCTTGTTTTCTTAGTCTCTTCTTTGTCTTTCTGTGAGACTTGGGAGAGAGGATGTTTTCCTTATAGAGTATTTTTCTAACAGTTGTATCAGAGAGCTGAATTCCCTCTTCTTCAGCTAGTAATTCACAGAAATGAAGGACATTTGGTTTATATGTTTCATAGGAGAGGTATTTCTTTAGGACACGTTCTTTGATTTCATCAGGGATTGCATGTTTTGGTTTTCGATTTCTGTTTCCGTGTCTGAAGGCTTCTTTTCCTTTCTGTTGATAGGCTAGTAGCAGACGATTGATTTGTCTTTCAGAAAGATTCAGTTCGACACAGGCTCGATTCTTTGTTTTCTTTCCTTGGTCTATAGCTTTTATCACAAGATATTTTTTCGTTTCATTCATATTCAGTTGGATTCTTTTCATACGACTATTTTATCAAATGGGACATTTTCACGTTCGATTTACTAAATGAAAGTTATATAATGAAGTTAGCCACCCAGCCCTCCTAAAAATTAGATGGTTCAACTAGCTGAAAGTGTAGACATAAGAAAACACCTCTGTGTTATACTTGTTGTTCAACCACAAACACAAGAAAGGCACAGAGATGCGATATTTTAAAAGAGTTGGATTTCTCCAACTCTTCTCTTTTTAATACACGTTATTTTGATTTGACTGGCTTGTCTTGAGCTGTCTTCAAGGCTGTGGCAATCGTATCTGCATACAATTTTGCTCCTGCTTCAATAGTGCTAGTGTCACTTCCGAAATGGACTTGGTCTGTTCCTGCCCAAATTTCTGGATGCTCTTTCGCAACTTGATTCCAATCTGCTATCGTGATGTAAGGTGTCTTCTCTGCCAATTCTCTCATGTAGGCAGCAGCCTTCTCAACGATGGCATAGGTCTCTTTTGTCTTATCTCCCTCATAAGGAGTCACCAAAACCATATGGTGGCCCTTAGGAAGATTTTTCACGATACTGTCCCAGTCTTCCTTGTAATTTTCAGGATTATTTACCCCAGTCGCAATGACCACCATCTTAGGTAAAAATTTATTTTGGCTATTGTTTATCATGATTTCATTGGCAGTCTTGGTTGTTCTGCTGACCTGCGCGTTAATTTGTGCTCCAGGAAGAGCTGTCTGCAGGGCTGTATTTGCCCTTAAAGCCACCGAGTCACCAATTAACATAGTGCCATCAGCAATTCCTAAACTATCAGCTTCTGCTCGTTCTGCTATCACTTTTGTTTGGGCAATAGTACTAGCAGCTTGCTTCAAGCCATTGACAGTTAAGTCTGTCTCAAACGCTCCCACTTGTGGTGCCAACAAAGTCACTAAGAAGACAATGAAGGCCAAGATTCCCGTACTTGTTGCAAGAATTGTGTGAATATAAGGCAGGGGACGAAGAGTTTGTAAAATAGGTGTGTTCTTGCCTGCAATCCAAGGTTCCAATACATAAAATGAAAGACTGGCAAATCCATAAGAAAAAATCAAAGTTAATAACACAGCAAGAAGATTTGAGGTCAACTGTGAGAAAATGATGTAGAAAGGCCAATGGAAGAGATAAACTGCATAGCTAGTATCCGCTAAAAAGCTAATCATCTTTGTCTCTTGTATATGATGTGTCTTTTCATGTAAGACACGCGCCGCCAGAATCATAGCAAGAGCTGCAAGGCTAGCAAGTAAGAAGCCCATAAGATAGGCAAAAAGATAGGTAAATTTGACAAAGAAGGTCAAAATGAGTAAGAAGCCAAAACCTCCTCCAAAAACCAAAAGGGTCTTGCGTAAATCCCAGATTTTATCCAACTGCTTGACGAGGGAAGTCGTCTGACGAACGCCTACAATCGTTGCTAGGATACTTCCCAAAAAGAATGGATAGACATGAGTTAAACTGGAGAAGTAAACAGAGGAATAAGAGGTCACTAGAAAACTACCAATAAACATGGAGAAGAAGCTGATTAAAAAGGCAGCAGCTGATAAGAGAAAAACCATCCCCTTCAATTGACCATTTGATTTAGCCTGTTTGGATAAGAACCAAACTGCCAATCCCCAGAGGATATAGTAGTGAACCTCAACGGCCAAGCTCCAATTATGAACAAACAAGTGAGGAATGAACTGTGATTCATAACTCCCACCTGTTAGAAGTTCATAGAAGTTAGTCATAAAGCCTAAGACACCCGCAATCTGACCGCCAATTCCAGCTACATAGTCTTGACGAACCAAGAAAGTAAAGGGCATGGTCACCAAGACCATCAAAACCACAGGTGGCACAATCCGATAAAAGCGTCTTCTAAAAAATCCAAGCAAATCAATTTCATGATTTTTAGAAAATTCTTCGATGAGTAGAGCCGTGATCAAGAAACCTGAAAATGTGAAAAAGACATCTACCCCGAAAAATCCTCCTGGAAAGATGGTCTGAAAGAAGTGATACAAGAGTACCAAAAGTAAACCTGTAATCCTAATCAAGGAAAACCATTTAATGCGCATACGAGTTTATTCTTCCTTTCATTGTACACTTTATTCTATCAAAAAAAGAAGAAAAATCCTAAGAGAAAACTTAGGATTTTTAGCTTATATCAATTCCAGTTTAAAAATTACGCCCTGATTTATTATAGCCATATTTTTCAACAAAATACTCACGGAACTCCAAGAGATTGTCATCCATAATGGCTTGTCGCACTTGCTTCATCAGGTTAAGCAAGAAGTAAAGATTGTGATAGCTAGTCAAGCGAATACCAAAGGTTTCATCAGCCTTGAGCAGGTGACGAAGGTAGGCGCGTGTATAGTTCTTACATGTGTAGCAATCACACTCAGGATCCAGTGGTGTAAAGTCCTCAGCAAACTGGGCATTTTTGACAACCAAACGTCCCTGACTGGTCATACAAGTCCCATTACGAGCGATACGAGTCGGCAAGACACAGTCAAACATATCTACACCACGAATCACCCCATCAATCAAGCTATCTGGCGCTCCCACACCCATCAAATAGCGAGGTTTATTTTCAGGTAGCAGTTGGGTTGTGAAGTCCAAGACGGCATTCATCTCTTCGTGGGTTTCTCCAACTGCTAAACCACCAATAGAGTAGCCTGGGAAATCCATGCTGACAAGGTCGTGAGCCGATTGACGGCGAAGATCTTCAAATCCAGCCCCCTGCACAATCCCAAATAACCCTTGGTCATGCGGACGACGGTGAGCCTTCAAACCACGCTCAGCCCAACGGCTGGTACGCTCGATTGATTTCTTAACGTAGTCGTAAGGTTGATAAAACTGAGGACATTCGTCAAAGGACATCATGATGTCTGAGCCCAAATTATTCTGAATAGAAATGGCTTTTTCTGGGGACAAGAACATCTTAGAACCATTGAGATGGTTTTTAAAGGTTACTCCTTCTTCTGTGATATTACGGCTATCTGCTAAGGAATAAACCTGAAAACCACCACTATCTGTCAAGATAGGCTGGTCCCAATTCATGAACTTGTGGAGACCACCTGCGCGTGCGATGAGTTCATCTCCAGGACGAAGCCAGAGATGATAGGTGTTTGACAGGATAATTCCCGAACCCATCTCCTTCAATTCTTCAGGCGACTGAGTTTTGACAGTGGCTTGTGTCCCAACTGGCATAAACATAGGTGTTGGGAAGGTACCGTGGGGAGTGATGATTTCTCCCAGACGAGCTCCCGTGTGTTTTTCTTTCTTAATCAAACGATATTTGATTGGTGAATCTGACATTTTTTACCTCCGAAGCTGGGAAAAACAGTCCCAGTTCATACTTTGTGCCCAAGGGCATACTGTATGATTTTATCAAAAAAAGCTGGAACTGTCACGAACTATGGTGTATAATGAGAGAATGAAATACCCAAAAATTGATTTAAAAACCATTCGTCTGCAAGCTAGACAATTTCAGGCTGAAAATCCCCGTCTCTTTCTCGTCTATCTCTTACCTAGCATGCTGATCATTTTGTCTGGCTTCCTCAATCCCTTAGAGCGCATCAACGAGAGTGTTTTAGAACAACCCTTTTTAAGCGTGTTTGGCCATGTATTCCAAGCCTACCTTTTTCCTCTATTAGTCTCCTTTATCGGAACAATACTTCTGACCAGTTCAGTCTATACAACGCTGAAACTCATCAAGAATCCAGATACAGAACTATCCGTCAAAAATAGTCTCACTCTCTTTAACGAAGAGCACTTTTCACAAACCTTTTTGACTCTACTTCTCAAACGTTTCTATCTCTTCTTATGGAGCATTCCTAGTTTACTCGGGATTTACTTTCTCTTTTACAGTAGCTTTTTAGCCAAGAAATTCGTTGTCCTTCATCCTGAGTTTCCTAATCTGGATCTCTCGTCAGTTGAAACTGAACGTTTCCTCATGACCTTTGGTCTCTATTTTCTAGCAAGTATCCTCTTGATGATTGTCGGAAATAGTCTCTATATTCCACAATACTATGCCTATTCGCAGGTAGAATTTCTCCTCTGTGACACCCTAGACTTGGGCCAAGCTAAACCAGGGCAAATCCTTAAAACCAGCCGTTTCCTGATGAAAGGCTATAAGTTTCAGCGTTTTGTACTAGACTTACAACTCCTTCCTTGGTACTTCCTCAATTGGATTACCTTTGGAATTGCTAGTTTTTCACTCCTACCCTACATTAAAATCAATAAAATGATTTTTTACCGAGCAGTACTGGCTCGAAAACGTCCAAAAGCTTGAAGGTGGCCCCTCAAGCTTTTTTCTATCAATGAGTTTCTCCACCTACCAACTTGAGATCCTGATCTCCATGTTCTATAATAGCCCCGATTGCCGCTTCTATCCCTCGCCTAATATCCACTAAACTCATAGCTGGAGTAGTCGGTCGATTCACCACCTGTTCCATCATATAAGGAATGTGCATAAAACCTGCCTTAACATGTGGAAATTTCTTTTCTACCAAATAGAGAGCCTGATACATCAAATGATTGCAGACAAAAGTCCCTGCCGTATTTGAAACAGAGGCCGGCAAGCCCTCTTTTTTTATAGCTTGGACCATCGCTTTAATCGGCAGACTACTAAAGTAAGCCGGAGCACCATCTGGACGAATGGGAAGGTCAATCGGCTGATTACCTTCGTTATCAGGAATGCGTGCATCGTCTTGATTTATAGCCACTCGCTCAGGTGTCAAGCTGGTTCTTCCACCTGCTTGGCCGATACAAAGGACAAAGTCCGGTTGATAACGACTCATTTCTTCTTCCAATACTTGGGCCGATTTGTGAAAGACTGTTGGCACTTCTAGCCAACGGACCTCAGCACCATGGATTTCAGCTGGTAAACCTTTAATGGCCTCCAAAGCTGGATTGACCTTTTCCCCTCCAAAGGGCTCAAAACCTGTCACTAATACTTTCATTTCTAACTCCTTACAACCAATTCCATGAAACTATTTTCTTAAAAACAAGTATAACATATTTCCCTTATTCTGGAGTGAAAAGGACTAGAGAGGATCAGACCGGCATTAAAGTTTATTTAAAGAGAAAAATACTAATCAAGGCCAAAATAGCTGGTCCACCTTGCTTCAAAATAATTTTCTTATCTGCTGTGAGAGAGCCATAAGCCGCAGCACCAATCACAAATAAAACAAAAATAGTCACAATTTCTAAATTCTGTGAGAAATAAATCCCATACAAGAGAAAGACTCCTAACAGAGCATTATAAATCCCTTGATTTTTAAACAATGAACTTACAGACGGACGAGCCAGTTCTTCCTTTTCCATGTTAAATACTCGACTGGTTGCATCTGATTGCGTTGCAATACTTTCCAAATAAAAAATGTAAAAATGCTCCAAAGCAACAATCGTTGCTAAAATGATTGTAATAATTGACATCTATTTCTCCTTAAATTTCTATATTTTCAATACCCAAAACCAATTTATTTACTAAACGGCTGAGTTCTGTTCTTTCAGACTCTGTTAAGATACTTTCCATCTCTTCCTTAACCTTGATATGCTGCAGAGGCGGATTCACAACTAACTGCTCTTTGGCATACTTCGTAGCCTCCACCAACACTTCTCGCTGATTTTCAGGATTACGATGACGCTCCACCAAACCTTCCTTTCCCAGAATTTTGAAATGTCGGGTCAAAGCAGCCTGATCAATCTTCAAACGCTCCTGAACCGCTATTTGATTACAAGGGGAATGCTTCAGCAGAAACAGTAAAATCTGATACCGTGTCAAACTAATCCCAAGTTTTTTTTTAAACAATTGCGTACTCGCTTGCTCAGACAAGCGGAGTTGATAAAGCAGATCTTGAATCTCTATCATTTCTTCCTCCTTTTTATTGATTGATCAATAGTTGACTAATCAGGTATAATGCAAAGTAAAATAAATTGCAAGAATGTTGCTTGGATTATTACAAGATGGTAACTTCCCATTCAAATTGACAAAGAAAAAACGAACGAGACTCGCTTCCTATCATGAAAGCTAGATCTCATTCGTAAAAAATGATATTACCAAGTCTGGTTTATCCATTCATTGAAACGTGAACATGGTCATAGTGGTTTTCTGTCACACTACCTCGATCTGGCATTGGGTTCCAAGTATTAGCTGGTCCATATTTGCTATCGAATGGAGCATAGAAACGTTGTTTCCAGATGATGTAACTAATTCCTCGGCTAGCCATATTTTGAATAGCGTATTCCGCAATCTTATCCCCTAGTTCTGAGCTTTCTGGTACCATAAAGTCGATAGCCAAACCTTTTCCGTGATCTCCACTGTCTCCTGGACGGTAACCACTAAAGGATGTGATGCCAAACAAGTTAGCAATTTCTTCTTTAAAGGCAGCTGTTTGTGGTTGAAGGCCTGCATTTTCAGATTTCGCTACCGCAAGTCCAGCATAATCGGGCGCTGCTGGAGCTGCGTAAGTTGTTGCAACTGTTTTCTTCTCTTCTGGTTGATAAGTAGAAACTGCTGTTGTAGCTTCATTTGATGAGGCTTCTTTTGCTTCTTCTGAACTTGTTGCAGTTGTTTCAGGTGCTGTTTCTTCTACTGGTATTGTAGTTGCTTCCACTGCTGATTCAGCTTGAGGGCTGGCTTGTGTTTCCTCTTTCTCAGCTGGAATTGTTGCCTGAGGAGCTGCCTCTGCAACTGCATTGCTTGTCTCGGCTGTTTGCTCCTCTGACGTTGAAGTATTTGTAGATGGTGCTACTTCTTTTACAGTAGCAACTGTCTCTGCAACTTCTGAATTTGTTGCCACTTCTTTTGTACTTGTAGTTTCTACCGCTTTTGGAGCTTCTGCAATTGGTTGAGAAAGGTCTGCAACCTGAACAGTTTGATCATCTACGGTCACTTGATTGGTTGTCAAATCTGCTGTCGCAGTTGTCACTTCTTCACTAGAGTCTGCTTGAGGAGTTTGGATTTCAACTTCTGTTACTTCTTCAGCTTCATTGACAGTCGTTGTCAAAACAGTTTCTGGGAAAATCAAGTCCATATTAGTGATTTTATTCAAATTCGCAAGAACTGTGACATCTACACCCAAGGCTTCTGCAATGGTGCTCAAGGTATCACCATACTGAACGGTATAACTTGTTTTGTTGTCCGTTTTAGTCAAATCATTTTGGATTTGCTCAACACTACGTGCAGCCCAAAGAACTTCTTCTGCTTGAGTTGCCAATACTGGGGCAAATGACAAGGCTACTGTTGAGGCTAATAATATTCTTTTCTTCATTCTTTCAAATTCCTTTCAAATGAGTACCTGTCTATGATAACACAAAAAATGCAGAAAAAAAGCCCTCTCGGGCCTATTTAATAGAACTGTCTATTCCTTGTAACAAACTCGGTTACTTGAAATAGTTTGTTAGGTCTCTGTCACAAAACTGACATAATCTTTTTATTGCTCAGCCTCAAAAATACGGGAAATATCTGCTAACGCTTGAATCCTGTGATTACCTTCATAAGTCGACTCTAAAAAGTTGAGGCTTTGAATCCCACTATTCTGGGCAAATTCCACATCCAGAGTCCGATCCCCTATATAATAAGTATTGTCAGGATTCAACTGATGCTTGTCTATCAGATAGGTAGCCGCTTCTGAACTTGGCTTCCGCGCAAAGCCACTCTGACTGGTTAAAATCTCTGTGAAATAGGATTCCAAACCCAAATCTCTGAGAATGGCAAAAGCATTATCTCCCTTATGAGTGTAAACAAACTGCTGAATTCCTGATTCCTCTGCCCAAGCTAGCACATCACGCGCACCTGGCATCAAAACTACCTGAGCATTCTTCTCAGCCAGACTCTGGGCACGCACCTGATTTAGCACCTCGACATCCAGTTTTCGCTCTTCCGCAACTTTCTCCAGCAAATCCTGCACAGAAAACTTGAGAATAAACTCTCTCACCTGCTCCTTATCATAAGGAATAGAAAACTGAGCAAAAGTTTCCTCAATTCCTGACAAAATCGCTTCGTAAGAGTCCAATAAAGTCCCGTCTAAATCCCAAATAAAAGCTGTTTTTTGCATTTCCTATCCTTTCAAGCTCACATAGCGCTGGTAACGATAGCGTAGAAATAACCAGCGAAAACCATTATCCAAAAGGGTTCCGGCCCAAATACCGGGCAAGCCCCAACCAAGCACAATCCCCATCAGATATCCTGTTCCAATGCGGATACACCACATTCCTATACTTGTCGCATAAAAGGGAAGCCGAGCATTGCCCAAACCCTGCCAGACTGCTGTATAGATGACTGTTCCTATCGTCATAGGAGTACCAAGTAGTGAAAAAAGTGTCACTAGTACACTAGCCTCCACCGCTAGAGAATCAGTCGTATAGAGATGAGTTAGTGGTATACCCAAAGCATAGATACTGAAGGTCAAGGGTAACATGAGGACCAGAGAAAGCCAAAAGGCTTGTTTACTCAACTTATCTACTCTATTCCAATTATCCTCTCCAACCGCTCGAGCCACCAGCATGACCGTTGCCGTAGCGACGCCAAAGGCAGGCATGTAGTTAAACTGGGTCAAGACTTCTCCGACTGCATTCCCAGCAACTACCTCTGTTCCAAAAGAAACAACCAAGGCAATGATCACGACATCTCCAGCTCGCATCATCAGTCGCTCTCCAGCTGCTGGTATTGCCAAAGTCAGTAAGTCTTTATCCAGTCCAAAAGTTGGCTTCGCATAAGGAAGTTTTAATTGTAACCATAAAATCACAAGACCTACCAAACGAGACAGAATTGTCCCCCAAGCAACACCAGCTATCCCCATACCCAGAACAAAAATAGCTAGACTTGAAAAAAGAATATTCAAGGCATTGGATAAAAGACTCACATAGAGGGGCAAACGTGGATTATGCATTGCACGAATCAAGGCACCCAGACTGGTCATCAAGCCCAAAAGAACAATCGATCCGCCTACCAAGGATAGGTAGAGTCCACCACTCTCAGCTACATCTCTCTCCGTCCCCAAAAGTCCTATCATCTCTTTCCCAGCAAAGATAGACAAAGATCCTAAAAGGAAACTTAATAGTAAGGTAATCTTCAACGCCTCAGTCACATGATAGGCTAGCTTAGACTGATTCTTCTGCCCTAAACTTTTTGAAATAACACTGGAAATAGCAGCTCCCAGAGCGATGAAAATCGCCTGGTAAATCGTGATAATATTGCCAGCTACTGAAACACCTGAAATAGCGATTAAGCCCAAGTGAGCGACCAAATAACTATCCACCATCCCCATGAGCATCTGCAAAAAGTTTTCACCCATAGCTGGCAATGCAATATTAAGAATGTCTTTATTTTTCTTAAACAATCTCTCCTCCTGATGAAAAGAAACTCAGTTGGTTTCCCAACCGAGTTTACTCCCTCTGTCTTAAAGTCCTAGATAAGCCTCCACCGCTGCTTGCATATCAGTAGCTGCCACGGTTGTCTTGTGACGAACTGGAGATGTTTCAAGGCCATCAACTGCTGGTGGTACTGCAACACCTGAAATTTCATGTAATTGAGCCAAGGCTTCAAAGTCTGTTAAACCTACTTTCCCTGTTACAGCCTCTACTGCAACCACTGGGAACTTATAAGGACTAGCTGTTGAAGCAATCACTGTCTTAGTCACATCGCCAGTAGCCACTTGGTATTTCTTATAAACTGCCGAGGCAACCGCCGTATGTGGATCCTCGATATAAGAATCTGACTCGTAGACACGCTTGATTTCTGCTGCCGTTTCTTCTTCAGTCGCATATTCAGCCGCGAAGAGTTCCAGAATCTCTGCATCAAAGTCTGTCAATTCATATTGTCCTTGTGTATTCAAGGCATTCATGAGTTCAGCTGTCTTAACCGCATCATTTCCCAAAAGATGGAAAATCAAGCGCTCTAAGTTTGAAGATACCAAGATATCCATAGATGGACTAGTTGTTACTTTAAACTCACGTTTCTTGTCGTAAACACGTGTCTTGAAGAAGTCTGTCAAGACATTGTTGTCATTTGAAGCACAAATTAATTTGCCAACTGGCAAACCAATTTGCTTAGCATAAAAGGCAGCTAAGATATTTCCAAAGTTTCCTGTTGGTACTGTGAAGTTAACCTTTTCACCAGCCACAATTTCACCAGTCTTAACCAACTGAGCGTAGGCATAAACATAATAAACAATTTGTGGTACCAAACGACCAATGTTCATAGAGTTAGCTGATGAAAATTGTAACTTGTTAGCAGCCAATTTTTCACGAAGGGCTACATCGTTAAACATATGCTTCACATTTGTTTGAGCATCATCAAAGTTACCATCAATAGCGATAACATGAGTATTATCACCAGTCTGAGTAGTCATTTGCAACTCTTGAACCTTGCTGACACCATCCTTTGGATAAAAGACGATAATCTCAGTTCCAGGCACATCCGCAAACCCTGCCATAGCAGCTTTCCCAGTATCACCAGATGTCGCTGTTAAGATGACAATCTTGTTCTCCAAACCATGCTTCTTAGCAGCTGTTGTCATAAAGTATGGCAAAATAGACAAGGCCATATCCTTAAAAGCAATTGTTGAACCATGGAACAGTTCCAAATTGTATTGGCCGTCTAATTTCACCAAAGGCGCTATAGCTGGAATATCAAACTTGCTATCGTAGGCATTGTTGATACAGTAGTCCAACTCCTCAGCTGTAAAGTCATCTAAAAATGCTGACAAAACTAACTTAGCAACTTCCTGGTAAGAAGCATCTTTCAATTTGTCAAAGTCCAAATCTACCTTTGGATAAGTAAGCGGTGCAAACAAACCACCATCCGTCGCCAAACCTTGCAAAATAGCTTGGCTAGCAGTTACTGTATTGTTGGCATCACGCGTTGATTGATAAACTAATGTCATTACTCTCTATCCTTTATCTATAGTCTCATCCATTATATCATGATTTTTCAGAAAATTCTCCTTTTATAAGAGAAATTATAGGCCCAATTCTTCTTTCAAAGGCTGTAAATAGCTTGTTTCTTGCTTATTTCTCATCTCCAGTCCTTCGCAAGCTAGCAGGAGTATGTGTTTGGAAAATTCAATAATCGCAGTTTCTTCCTCATTTGTAAGCTTTTTCTTAGAAAATTGTCGTCTTAAAAACTTGTAATTTCGCCCAAATTCTTTAAAGAAAGTCGCTGTTTCTAAGTAAGCTTCTAACTTATCTAAATTAACCAACAATCCTAAGTGAAAAGCTGCAGAAGCGAAGGTTCTCTCTAGAGGTTGAGTACACACACTACGAAACTCAACTGTACCCCGAGTCGTTAAGTCTTGGTACTGATAACTACGATGAGTTTCAAAATCCTTCTCTTGAGGGTAAATAAGAATCTCATCCCCATTAAGAGCATATGCTTGGATTTCAGTTGTAGCCAAATAGTCCCTTGCCTGAATCGGATAAAAATAATAGGTTTGCCCATCGCGTTCCGCAGTAAAAATTGCAGAATGATCTAGATAATCAAAAAAATCATCCTCATCTTTAAAGAGCCTAGCATTGACACCAACATTCTCTGGATATATACCATGCATCGATTCTTCCCAGAAAATATCCCTTGAAATTTTCGTATCCCAATTCTCACCTGAAAACTCAGAATTGGCAAGTAAATAAGCCTTAGCCCCTTCAATTTGGGTAAAAGCATTAATCACTCGTAAGTAGTTAGACTTTGAAACATCCAACTGAACCTGACTCCCACAGATAAAAGCACCATATTCAGGGAAATGATGCAAGTCTGATTCAGCCATATTTCTACTCAAATTCAAATAGTCCACTAACATCTGATAACGTGGATAAGCAACTGGAGTATTCTCATTTTTATTCCAGTTGGGATGAATACCGCAGCCAACGATAGCATGATTGGATTCGCCTAATTTTCTCTGAATTACATCCATATAATTATTAAAACGATTTTCGACCTCTTGAATTGTTTCAGCCTTACCAAATGCAAACTCAATCGTAGTATAGGAAACTTCAAATAAAATAACATCCTGACTTGCTGGCTCCACTAACTGAATAGGAGTCCCAAAATCATCAACCTTTTCGACAGTAAAATCCAAAGCAGAAACTAAATATCGGAATAAGTACTTGATAACTTCAACATCTGTAGCATCCCCTTCCAAGTTTACAACAGGATATTCCAGCTCAATCCCGACAAACAATTCAGGATTTTCTTTAATATTTTTCAAATACCGATGTTTTAATAAATCGATAGAACGAGACATACTTCCCTACACTTTCATAATCTAAATAAAATTTGAATAACTATTATTATACCAAAAATAATATAAAAAAGGAACGAAGATTTACAACGTTCCTTAACTCTATACTATACCGGCGGCCGGGGTCGAACCGGCACGTCCTTGCGGACACTGGATTTTGAGTTCCATAACTACATTTTTTAAATATTATAACCTTGATTTAATAGGGTTTTAAGACTTTTGAATCTTGCAAAATAGACTCATTTTTCAAATTTTAGTAATTTTTTGGTAACACTCCATAACTTATCTCCCAAGAGCATCATCAATACTTCCAGCATACTGAATGTTTTGTTTAGCGAGATCAATTTGAAAATCCGATAATTAAGGTAAGTGTTTTTTATTATTTTAACAAAAACAACTCTTTAGCCCAAGAATTTGATAATTCATTTTCTAACAAAACTTTTTCTTGCCATATACCAGAGTATTTTAACACCAAAAATATCGCAGATTTTTTATGGTGTGTAAGTGCGCCTTTCTATTTTTTATCAAGAACTTCTTAAAATAATTAGGCCGTATAACGGCCTAATTATTATCTAACAAGCATAATACACTCAAACTCTTTATTTCTAAAAGAATTATATAAATCAATGCTCACGAGAGTTCCATTTAAATGCAAAATTTGAAATAAAGATAAGTACAACTACCCAACAAATTAAAGCAAACACACTTGATTCAGATATTTGAAATTTTTCAAGTTTTATAAAATATTCTGTGTTAGCACCTATAAAAGAAAATCTCGTGATGTAACTCATAATTTTATTGCTCATATCAGATGAAAGCATAGGCAAAAAAGTAGCTATAATCAAGACAATCATACTAAATAATGTTGCATGAGTTTGGGTCTTAGAAAACAAACCTATAGATAAATTCAACAGAATAAATGCTAACGTAGTCAATACTACTACAACAAAATACGTTAGCCAATTTGGAATAGAGACTCCAAAAATTACAGGCATGAACAAAGCCGATAAAACAGAAAAAATAAAAGGGAATGAAATGACAGAAATTATATAATTATATTTTGTAACACCACTCAATATCAATGTTCTTAAATTCTTCTTCTCTTTTTCTTCAGAAATCATCATTGAGGTAAAAGAACCAGCTGTCATACTATAAATCAAACTAAGTCCCATGTTTAAAAAATACAATTCGCCATGAATCATAGGGATAGCTTGTAAAATAGCAAAATCAACAAACGGTGTAGCTACACATACAACTAACAAAACTCTATTGCTAATTAAGTATTCCCAACGTAACCATAAAAGTGTCATCAATCTATACATTTTTTGAATCCTCCGAAATCTTTATAAAAATATCCTCAAGCGTATTTTCTAAAGTATGCACACTAGCTACATCAGAACCACCCAAATATCTAGCAGCCTCTGCTTGAGACACCATTATCGAATCTCCATTTTTAAAACGAATAACAGCCTTATCTTGCTGACTATATTTATCTATGATTTCTTGAGGAGAACCATATTCTAATATATGACCTGAATTCAACAATGATATACGGTCACAAATTTTAGTAGCTTCACTCATATCATGAGTTGTTAAAAATATTGTTGTTCCCTCATTTTTTAAATTCATCAGAATATCATGTACTTTATTTGATAAAGCAGGGTCCAACCCCGATGTAGGTTCATCTAAAAAAAGAATTTTAGGATGATGCAAAATTGACCGAATAAGAAGCATACGCTGTTTCATACCAGTTGATAGTTTTTCTGCCTTCTTATCTTTATCTTCAAATAATTCCAGTTCCTTCAACAAAACATCAAGTTTATCTAAACTCACATTGTGATACTTAGCAAAGAATTGCAAGTTCTTATAAACTGTCATCTTTCCATAGAATCCAACAGTATCACTCATTATACCAATATTTAAAAAATCCGAAGGAAGTAACTGATTAGACTCTTTATTTAAAATATAAGCTTTTCCGCTATCCTGTGATAACTGTCCTGTCAAAATATTTATAGTCGTCGTTTTACCAGCACCAGAAGGACCTAGAAAACCAAAGATTTCCCCTTCCTTAATGTCAAACGAAATGTCCTCTAAAGCGATTTTATTGCCAAAACGCTTAGAAAGATTGTCCACTTTTATCATTTTGTTCTCCTTTTTTAACAAAAATACTTGAATCATTAGAAATAATATTAAAATATAAATACATTATAACTATGGAGGTGAATTACATGCTTGCTGCTGCTATCGCATACAACGTTACTAAAGTTGTCATCATTGCTGGTGTTGCTTATTATGTGTCTACTCACTAATAATCAAATGCTATAATAAAAAAGCTAAATGTAAAATCATTCAACAAAAATATACTCATCTTTATCTATTGAGATTTAATCTTATAAACCATCAATCTGCATTAAAATAATCATAAACCTCTTTAAAGAGAGTTTGCAATATTTCTTGCTCCTCTTCATCTAAATTATATTCAGAGACTAGCTCGTCCATATAGTCAAATGCAGTGAGATGATTTTTAATTCCATGCATGACAATAGCAAATTTCAGATCATTTAGTTCCGTTTTATTAAACTCTTTTAACTTCTTCATATCAATTCTAGTGATTGGATGAGGAATAACATCTAGAGTACTGTAAATCGTTTTTCCTAGTAAATAATCTGTCGTGGTATCAAATAGTTTCGCTAATTTGACAACAGCTTCTAAATTAGGTTCTAAAGTTCCATTCTCCCAACGAGAATAAGTACCTTGTTGTACACCAATCATCTCAGAAACTTGTACCTGAGTTAACTTCTTACTCTTTCTCAGTTCCTTAAGACGATCTCCAAAAGAATTATTATTAAACATTGTTTCCTCTTTAATATTCGATTCTGTATATTTTGTCTTGACAAAATATTCTAAACGGTATAAAATAGAATTATTCCATCAGGAATATTTATTTTAAGATTAAATATTCCATTGAGAATATTATAGCATAAAAGGAGGTAAAAGCGTATGTAACTAATAGTTCGATTTAAAAAATTTTAATAAAGGAGGTAAGATTCGACAAAATAAAAAAATCTTGAAACAAATGTGCCGTTCGTTCCAAGATCAAAACATATTATGTAACAATTATACCACAGAAAACTCTTCAGTTGCACAAGAAAATTTCGGAGGTTTCACAAAAAGATGACCAATAAAGAGTTAGTCAATCAAATTTCTGGCCTAAACTCTACCTCTACTCTTAAAAATTGGATTCAACTGATTAAAGAGATAAGTGGCAAGGAATTTAAAAAAATTAAAATTCCTATCAGTAGAAATCCCAGAACTCATCAATTAAGTTATACAGTTGCCTATGATTTTACAGACGAAGACCTTAGACAATTTCAAAAGTTAGCTAAACTAAAACTTGAAATAGGTCTAAAAGAGGCTATACAATCCGTATTTGGGAGTCTAGCAGACAATGAGCAAGAATCCCTAAACCAAGTAATAGATGAGCTCTACGATGAACTGAGCGCCTTAAAACAGGAATTTAAGCGAGAAATGCGACTGATAAAAATTGAGAATTCCAACCTAAAAAAGAAAATCCAAGATATTGAAGAGTCGATGCAAACCGGCTTACTAGGGTTTGTTAACAAGAGGTCAAAAAATAGGTTCGGCTAATAGCGAGTTTTCGGCTGAGCCATGAGGCAGAAAGCCGAAAATGAGCGTAGATGCGGACGGACCATTTTTGACCGATAGGGTGTGTAGTAACACCACCCTCTGCAAGTTAGGTGTACCATCGAAAGAATTCAGTATTGCCAAGGGTTTCGCAGATTTTAAGGGTGGCAAAATTAGGCAAAAAGTTGAATCAAAATCTATGGCAAAAAATGAACATTTACGTTCTGTATTTGACTGGATTCAAATTCAGTTTGATAAGACTGAATTTTCGCCAAGAGAAATAATCGAAGACATTCTATTTCTTGACTATGACCTATTTATTGAGAATATAGGGAGCCTTAAATACTATAACTATGATAGCCAGCTTCATTATGGAAATATCCGTATCTACTATGGAGCGAAAGAGTCGTCCTACATGCTTGTCATGTCAGGACAGGCACTCGAGTTCTATAGAGATATGGTATTAGATCCAAATAGTCTGTCCGAAAGACAGTTTCTGAACAACCTCTACTACAATTACAATCAATTTTCAGTAAGACGAATTGATATTGCAATAGATGATTTTAATGAAACACCCTATTTCACTCCTAATCAGCTTCTAAAGATTTGTCAGAAGAAACGCTTTATATATGGAAAAAGTACCTACTACAATACCTACGGAGATGAAACAATCGGCCAGACCTTATATTTGAGAAAACCCAATGATGACGAAAGACTTAGAATTTACGATAAACGCTTAGAACGAGCTGAGAAGCTCGGTATCAGCAAGCGGTATATAGAAAATTGGATAAGAACTGAGTTAGAACTTAGGAAAGAAAAAGCTCACTACTTCATTCAAGAATGGTTGCATTCAGAAATAGATCTTCTCAACTTTACCAAGGGATATCTCAAAGAAAAAGTGAGGTTCTATAGTGATAGCTATTTCTCAAAACCTTTGAGATCTTGGGAAAAGTTTTTAGGCCATTCAAAACCCGTCTCTATCATTATTTCAAAATCAAAAACAGAACTAGAACAAAAATTAGAATGGTTTACCTATAAAGGTTCAGGAGCTATTCTAAAAGCGTATAAATTTCTATACGACAATAACTTACTGCATGAGTATGAGAAAGCTAACTATCTCGCACTCAACAATATGGAATATCCACCAGATTTAGCAAGTGGATTAATAGAAAGAGCAATACTCTTTAAACGAGAGGATTTGATCCCTACAATCAAAGAAAATATTAAAAGGAGAAATTAACTATGGCAAAAATGCTTTCACAAAATGACTGGAATTTTAATAACATTGGAACAAAATTTGAATTGGATGAAGTCATTCCAAAATTTGAAACGGAAGTCCGAGCAGATGCAAACGGAGAAATTATCAAAAACCGAGATGGTAGCGAAAGACGTTTTAATACCGATAAAATCATTGGTTGGAAATACAATGTAACAATCAAGGATGGACAATTCAAAAAGAAATCAACCCAAGTCTCAGTAGACAATCCAGATGCCTTGGTTGATAATGACTATATCCAAGCAATGGATGAAGTACCAGTTACATTTGACAATTTACAAGCTACTATGATTAGCACGACAATGTATTACAAGGCTGATGCTATCCATTTAGTAGATGTAAAACAAAAATAAGTAAAATACAAGGGGAGTTAATCCTCCCCTTAGTTAATCTAATTAGAAAAGGAGATCACATGATTAAAACTGTAACAAAAGATGACCTTATCGAACTTGGATTTGCTCCAGGAACTGCAAGAAAGATTATCCATACCGGCAAATTACTATTAGTGAATCGTGGTTTTAACATCTACGATAACAAAAGGATTGGTACAATTCCAGCCAGTGTCGCAGAAGAACTATTAGGAATTGAACTCCAGAAAGAAGCGTAGCTTATGGCTTTACGTAAAAGTAGAGACGGAACTTGGATTGTTGATGTTTCCAATGGTATAAATCCAATATCTCTAAAACAACGTAGAATTGTAAGAAAAGGATTCAAAACTAAAAAAGAAGCATTGGAGGCCGAACAATACTTACGAAGTGTCGAACTTAAAGAAAAAAGTTTCAACTCAAAAATATCAATTGATATCCTTTATGATCTCTTAAAAGAAGAGGATAGAATAAACAACAGAAAACAAAGCTATATAGATACACAAGAAAACAACTATAACAGGCATATAAAAAACTATTTTGAAAAAGTTGATGATGTAGCTAAATTAACTTATGAAGATATCTATCAATTCAGAGAACATCTAAGAGATAAAAATACTCAAAACTCAGAAAAGAAGCTAAGTCCAAACACTATTAATAAAATTATAATTTTACTAAAGAAAATTCTGGATGTTGGATTAAGAAAGGGATTTTACAAGGAACATCCCGTAGGATTACTGAAAAAATTACCCATAGAAAAAGTAAAATTAAATTTCTGGACAGTAAAAGAATTTAAGCATTTCTTAACACTATTTAGCAACGATGAATACAATATAAAATTACTATTCACAGTTCTATTTTTTACTGGTCTAAGACTCGGAGAAGCTCTTGCTCTAACGTGGAAGGACATAGAGTTTTCTACAAATACAATCCATGTAAGTAAATCAATATACGTTAAAAAAGGTGAAGAACACATTAGTAGTACAAAGACAAAAGCTGGAACCCGAAGAATCATCATGAACACCAAACTAGTGGAGACACTAGAAGAATGGAGGCAAACACAGCATGAAAGATTAAAAGAATTTACAACCAACCTAGATGATCTACAGATATTTCAAAATAGCCCGATTACGATAACTAAGGATTCAATCGAAAAACAATATAAAAAAATATTACAAAGAGATAGTTCTTTAAAAAAAATAAGAATTCATGACTTCAGGCATTCACATGCTTCCCTACTAATAAACCAAGGAGAAGATTATCTTGTCGTAAAAGAAAGATTAGGACATGCTTCTATAACTACAACAATAGATACATACTCTCATTTGTATCCAAGCAAGCAACAAAAATTAGCGGATAAATTAGATGATTTGTTATAAAACTAGTAATTTTAAGTAACTCAGCGTTACAAATTCAACAAATAAAAGAAAAAGACAAGGTCCGAAAACCTTGTCTTTAATACTATACCGGCGGCCGGGGTCGAACCGGCACGTCCTTGCGGACACTGGATTTTGAGTCCAGCGCGTCTGCCAATTCCGCCACGCCGGCAAATAGTAACTGGGGTAGCTGGATTCGAACCAACGCATGAGGGAGTCAAAGTCCCTTGCCTTACCGCTTGGCTATACCCCAATAATATAAAATAGGCGAGTGATGGGGATCGAACCCACGCATGCCAGAGCCACAATCTGGTGTGTTAACCACTTCACCACACCCGCCATAATTCTATTAACACGGGCAGTAGGAATTGAACCCACACTGAAGGTTTTGGAGACCTTAGTTCTACCTTTAAACTATGCCCGTAAAATGGAAGGGGAGGGATTCGAACCCCCGAACCCGAAGGAGCGGATTTACAGTCCGCCGCGTTTAGCCTCTTCGCTACCCTTCCAAAATATAT
>NZ_CAOKTW010000020.1:0-20121 GCF_948472335.1 Streptococcus bouchesdurhonensis
GCCCTCAAGAAGAAATATGGTCAGGACATCCAACTCCCTGCCTATGAAGATATTCTCAGCCAAGAAATCGCTGAAGAATACAGTGATGTCAAAAGCAAGGCTGACTTTTCTTAAACAAAGTGAAACTATATCAAAGAACTCCGTTATCTTGTCGGAGTTCTTTTTGTCTGTTCTTTTACCCTTCTCCCTTGCATTTTCTCTCTTTTTTTGCCAAAATAGAGGGGTAGAAAGAAGGTAGCATATGTCTAAATTACAACAAATCGTAACATATCTTGAATCAGAAAAACTAGACGTCGCTGTCGTATCTGACCCCGTCACAATCAATTACCTCACTGGCTTTTACAGTGATCCCCATGAGCGCCAAATGTTCCTTTTTGTCCTAGCAGATCAGGAACCCCTCCTCTTTGTCCCAGCCCTTGAGGTGGAACGTGCAAGCAGCACTGTTTCCTTCCCAGTTGTGGGCTATGTGGATTCTGAAAATCCATGGCAAAAAATGAAACATGCTCTTCCACAACTTGACTTCAAACGTGTCGCTGTTGAGTTTGACAATCTCATCTTGACCAAATATCATGGCTTGAAAATAGTCTTTGAAACTGCTGAGTTTGAAAACCTCACTCCCCGTATCCAACGCATGCGCCTCATCAAATCAGCTGACGAAGTGCAAAAAATGATGGTTGCAGGTCTCTATGCGGACAAGGCTGTAAAAGT
Source organism: Streptococcus bouchesdurhonensis (assembly GCF_948472335.1). The sequence continues at coordinate 709 of NZ_CAOKTW010000020.1, forward strand.
TGGCTTTGACAATATTTCTCTTGATAAGACAGAGACAGATATCATCGCCCAAATCGACTTTGCCATGAAACGTGAAGGCTATGAAATGAGTTTTGATACCATGGTCTTGACTGGTAATAACGCTGCAAATCCACACGGTATTCCAGCAGCTAATAAGGTTGAAAATGATGCTCTTCTCCTCTTTGACCTCGGTGTTCTGGTCAACGGCTATGCGTCAGATATGACTCGTACGGTCGCTGTCGGCAAACCAGACCAATTCAAGAAAGACATTTATAACTTGACTCTTGAAGCCCAACAAGCTGCTCTTGACTTTATCAAGCCAGGGGTGACTGCCCATGAAGTGGATCGCGCTGCTCGTGAGGTCATCGAAAAAGCTGGTTACGGCGAGTACTTCAACCACCGTCTCGGTCACGGTATCGGTATGGATGTCCACGAATTCCCATCTATCATGGAAGGAAACGACATGGTCATCGAAGAAGGCATGTGCTTCTCTGTTGAACCAGGTATCTATATCCCTGGTAAAGTCGGTGTTCGTATTGAAGACTGCGGTGTTGTTACCAAGGATGGCTTCGACCTCTTTACAAGCACCAGCAAAGACTTGCTTTATTTTGATTAATATTCATCTAATACTCAATGAAAATCAAAAAGCAAACTAGGAAGCTAGCCGCAGGTTGCTCAAAACACTGTTTTGAGGTTGTAGATGGAACTGATGAAGTCAGCTTAAAACACTGTTTTGAGGTTGTGGATAGAACTGACGAAGTCAGTAACCATATCTACGGCAAGGCGATGTTGACGCGGTTTGAAGAGATTTTAGAAGAGTATAAAATCTTCCCACAATAAAACGCATAGTATCAAGGTTTTTCAACACCTGAATACTATGCGTTTTTCTTATTTGAAAGACTTTTGACTCAGCCTCTTTACTTAATCTTCTTGATACTTTGGCTAAGAATAAATCCTACAATCATCCCTACCATATTTTGCATGAAATTTGGTAGAATTTCTGGTAGGGCTGCAGCCCAGCCATTCATCAATGTAGAACCCAAGGCGTAACCCCCTACCATGGCAATCGTTGCTAAGATAAGGCCTAACCACTGAGTTTTTCCTTTAAATCCTGCGAAAAATCCCTGCAAGCCATGGTTGACCAAGCTAAAGAACATCCACTGAGGATAGCCTGATAAGAGGTCAATCAAGAAACCTGCTAGTCCTCCTACTACAGCCCCTTCACGACTACCAAAGTAGAAGGCCGTAAAGAAGACACCCGCATCTAAAAGAGTTAAAATGCCTGTCGGTGTTGGAATTTTTAAGAAATAACCTAGAACCACAGAGAGGGCGGTTAAGAGGGATACAAGGGCGATTTTAGTTGTTTTGGTTTGCTTCATATTGTCTTACTCCATACTGATCTGCTTGTGCAATAGAACGATAAACGAAATCCTTAGAGCTTTCTACTGCTGGTAAAAGTTCATCACCTTTAACCAAGTGACTGGCAATGCTAGAGGCAAAGGTACAACCTGCACCAGCATTTTGCCCTTGAATGACAGGATTTTCTAGGACTGTAAAGTTTTGTCCATCATAAAAGACATCTACAGCCTTGTCCTGACTAAGGCGATTGCCTCCCTTGATAATGACTGCTGGCGCTCCTAATTCATGCAATTTCTGCGCTGCAGCTTTCATGTCTTCCAAGGTTTTGATTTCCTGACCAGTCAATAATTCTGCTTCAGGAAGATTAGGCGTAATCACACTGACATAAGGGAAAAAGCGAATCAACTCTTGACAGAGTTCACTTACAGCTACGTCGTGTGTTTCCTTGCAGACCAAGACAGGGTCCAGAACCACAGGCACTCCTGGGCATTGCTTGATAAAGTCCAAGGCCTTCTCAGCCACACTGACAGTTGGTAGAAGACCAATCTTAATCCCCCCAAACTCCACATCACGCAAGCTATCTAATTCATGTTGAAAAATGGTATCGTCAGTTGGAAAGACTTCAAAGCCCTTTTCCGTCAAGGCTGTCAAACAAGTCACTGCTACAAAGCCATGCAAGCCGTTCAAGGTATAAGTAGCCAAATCAGCTGACAAACCACCACCACTAAAAATATCATTTCCAGAAAGTGCTAAAATACGATTATTCTTCATAACGAATCTCCTTTAAATATAAACCATTTGGTGCTGCAGTGGGACCTGCAAGCTGCCTGTCCTTTTTCTCCAAGATGAGGTCAATCTGCTCTACTGGCATGCGGTTATTGCCGATTTTAAGCAGTGTCCCCACCATATTACGAATCTGCTTATACAAGAAACCATTTCCTGAAAAGGTAAAGGTCAAAAACTGGCCTGTCTCATCAACCCTAAGACTAGCTTCTGTGATGGTGCGAACCTTATCCTCTACACTAGTCCCAGAGGCTGTAAAGCCGGTGAAATCATGGGTTCCCTCTAATTTTTTGATAGCCTCCCGCATCCGTTCCACATCAAGCGGATAAGGAAAGTGGGTGGCATAGTGACGGCGCATAGGATTTTTGGGACGTCCTCTATCCACGATAAACTCATAGGTCTTGCTATGCTTGGCATAACGGCAATGAAAATCATCCGCCACAAGCTCAATCGAAATCACATCAATATCTTCAGGAGACTGGGTGTCCAAAGCAAAACGGAGCTTCTCCTCATCCATCTGATAAGGTAGATCAAAATGAATAACCTGTCCCAGAGCATGAACCCCACTATCTGTCCTACCAGCACCGTGAACAGTAATGGCTTGCCCTTTATTTAACCTGGTCAAGGTTTTTTCAATTTCTTCCTGAACGCTACGCGCATGAGACTGGCGCTGAAAACCAGCAAAGGCGTAACCATCATAGGAAATAGTTGCTTTATATCTCGTCATAACTTCTATTTTATCAAGAAAATAATCTGTAAACAAGGGTCTAAAACAAATATTGTATGGGTACAAAATTCACAAAAAGAAAAACTTAGGAAACCAATCCTAAGCTCTCTTTTGAAGTAGGTACATGACAAAGATAGAGGTTACAATCAACCATGAGCCTAAAATGGCAAAGACCAACATGCCATTGTGAGTTAGTAAGCCAATTGCACCTAGAACGAATGGAGTCGTAAAGGCTCCGAAACTACAGCCTAAAACTGCAAATGAAGTTGCTTGATTGAGGAGTTTAGCTGGAATTCGTTCAGAGACAAGTTGAAAGACCGTCGTCAAGGCTACACTATAGGCAAAACCAGCCAGAATACTCCCTGCCACTACCACCCACAAGGATGGAGACAAGGCAATCACAATTTGCCCTAAGCCAAAGGTAATACCAGACCAGAGGAGCAGTTTCTCTTTAAAGATAGAAATCAAGAAAGAGAAACTCACACCAGCCACAATCCCAATTAACTGCATGACACTAAGAACAAAACTAGATAACTGGGCATCTCCCAGTCCTCTTTCCACCATCAAACTTGGAATACGAATAGTAATAGCCGTATTGGTACAAACTACAACTGCCGCTTCGATAGCTAGGATAAAAATCAAGCCCTTCATTTCCCGAGTTAAGCGACTTGCTTCCTTCGATTTTTTCTTAACTTCTTTCTTCTCTTTTCCATAAGGAACAAAGAGCAAATAAAGGATCAGCACCAAAAATCCAGCACTATAGGCTAGGAAGGTAGCTGTCCAACCAAAGGACAACAACTGACCGACTGCCAAGGTAATGAGAGAAGCTCCTACTACCTCTGCAGAGCCACGTAGCCCCAACATCTGAATCCGCGTTTTGCCTTGATAACGTTCACTGATAATCGAAATAGCCTTGGCATTGATCATCCCAACACCCAAACCAAAAAGAATCCGTGTTCCAAAGACAAAAGGATAGGCTTGGTACCAAAAAGGAGCCGTTCCACTCAGTGATAAAATTAACAAGCCCAAACTAATCTGTAAGCGCTCAGGAAATATTTTTTCTAGGAAACCATTTAATAGCAACATAATCATGATTCCAAAGGAAGGCAAGCTAGCCAAGAGCTCAATTTGTTCCTTAGGATAACCTTGATAATAGTCAAACATGGCTGGCAGGGCACTCGAGATGGAAAAGGAGGTAATCAAAACGAGGGAGAGAGCCAAAATACTGGCCCGTTCTAAAAATTGTTTCATGAAATCTCTTTCTATATTTTCTCTTAATCTTCTACTCTTTTGATACTTATCAAACAAGCAAGAAAAGAAGAAGCCTCTTTGGTGTATAGACTCCTTCTTAAACTCGAAAATGAATCCCTTGTGTCTTAGGATGATTTTCTCTTGATTTGCTTAATAAAGTAGAAGATAAATCCTGCTACCATATAGGCAACAAAGATAATCAGACACCACTTGAACACGACATCCCACCCCTTGTTCACATTCAAAAAGAAGTAAGGGAAGGGACTGACCTTAGAATTAGGAACATCAAGCTTCAGTACCAAGCCATTAAAAAGAGCAAAAATCATATAAAACAAGGGTAAAATCGTCCACACAACTGGATCCCAAATCTTGTATTGACCCTGTTTGTCAAAAAAGAGGGTATCTGCTAAAAACCAGAGGGGAACGATATAGTGGCAAAGGAAATTTTCTAGAGTATAGAAATTAGTCGCAATAGGCGCTAAAAGGAAATGGTAAATCACACAGGTAATCATGATACTCATGGTGACCCCACCTTTTAAGCGCAAGAGACTTGGTCTTTGCCAGTTTTCACCTAAACGGCTCATAACCTTTAGGAGATAGAGCGTAAAAATCGCGACTAAAAGGTTGGACAGAACCGTATAATAGAGTAACATCCCAAATCCACCATGCTTGGCGATTTCAAGATAAACTCCCGTAAAAGCCGCTAGAAACAAGAAGATACGGCTATAAAATACAAGTTTATAGTGTTTTGACATGCTTAAATTTTCTTCACAAACTCTGATTTGAGTTTCATGGCACCGAAGCCATCGATTTTACAGTCGATATTGTGGTCGCCTTCTACGATGCGGATATTCTTCACGCGCGTCCCTTGTTTCAAATCTTTTGGCGCACCTTTTACTTTTAAGTCCTTGATGAGAGTTACTGTATCACCGTCAGCCAATTTATTCCCGTTGGCATCGATAGCAACAAGACCCTCTTCTACATCTGCAACTTCAGCAGGATTCCACTCATAAGCACACTCTGGGCAAACCAGTAGGGCACCGTCTTCGTAGACATACTCTGAGTTACATTTTGGGCAATTTGGTAGGTTGTTCATGGTTTCTCCTTATCATCATTCACTATTCTTTGAAAATCAAAATTTCTCGAACAGCAACTATTATACCTTAAAATCAGCATTTTGACAAATATAGAAAAAAACCGATATCAATCTATCGGCTTTTCTACATCTACATTCTTTTTTTAGCTTCTGCTTTGATTTTTTCAACTACTTCTTGAATGTTCAAGCCAGTTGTATCAAGGTAGACAGCATCCTCTGCTTGTTTGAGAGGCGAAGTCTCACGATGACTATCCTTGTAGTCACGCGCAGCAATTTCCTCTTTTAGAGTTTCAAGGTCTGTTTCAATTCCCTTGGCAATATTTTCCTTGTAACGGCGCTCTGCTCTTTCATCTACCGAAGCTACTAGGAAAATTTTCAATTCTGCTTGTGGCAATACAACAGTCCCAATATCGCGACCATCCATGACAATACCGCCTTGCTGGGCAATCTCTTGTTGGAGAGAAACTAGTTTCTCACGCACTTCAGGAATTGCTGCGATGGCAGAAACATGATTGGTCACTTCATTTTCACGGATAGGATGGGTAATATCCACATCTCCTACAAAGACAAGCTGTTCTCCAGTTTCTGAGCGCCCGAAACTGATTGGATGCTGGTCCAATAAGTCTAAGAGTTCTTCAACTTGTTCAACTTCTAATTGGTTCTTGAGAGCCATGTAGGTCGCTGCACGATACATAGCACCTGTATCTAGGTAGGTGAATCCAAAATCCTTGGCAATAATCTTTGCGACCGTACTCTTGCCACTTGAAGCTGGACCATCGATAGCAATTTGAATCGTCTTCATTTATGACTCCTATCTAGTCTTAATCACATCTCCAGGATTAGCAAACCAAGATCCTGTAGCCATATGGCCAGGATTCAAAGCTTCTAACTGAGCAATCGAGATTCCTGCACGAGCGGCAATGGCGGCTTCTCCTTCTCCAGCCATAACTTTTGTAGTTCCTTCTGGATCATTTGGATGTTCTGAGCTACTAGATGACTCTTCTACCTTCTCCTCTGAACTAGAAGATGCCTGCTCTGAACTACTACTAGAAGTAGAAGAAACTTGCTCTACTTTTGTATCTGAATCGTGAAAATCTTTCAAGGCTGCTGTGCGATTACTCCCACCCGATGAAAGATAGATAAGAACAATAATCATCACGACTACAATCACAAAGAAAATACTTGCTAAAATAGTCAAGATACGATTAGCCAGCACTCCTCCACCTTGTTCTCTCTTACGACGTTCTGATCTTGTTTCTTCTTGATTCTCATAAATATCTTCTTGCCACGGTTCTTTTGCCATACCTTACTCCTTGTTTTTTTTTACTTTTCTTATTACAATATAAATATGAAAATCACACTTATACCTGAACGCTGCATTGCCTGTGGTCTTTGCCAAACTTATTCTGAATTATTTGATTACCACGATAATGGAATCGTGCGTTTTTACGATGACCCTGACCAACTAGAAAAAGAAATTTCTCCTAGTCAGGACGTCATAGAAGCTGTTAGAAACTGTCCGACACGTGCCTTGATTAAAGATTAACTCTAATATCAACAAGAACGTTCCACTCCTTCTAGTTTAGCATATTTCCATTCAAAATTATAGTCTTTTCTCTTTATTTTTTTCTGTAAAATCAGGAAGGTCACTTTTTTCTTTGACGAGATAAAGTGGTCTTTTTTTAGTCTCTAGATAAATCTTACTGATATACTTGCCGAGAATCCCAATGGTCAAGAGTTGAATCCCACCAAGGAAGAGTATAACAGCCATCAGAGAGGTCCAACCTGATGTCGGATTGCCCAAAATGAGAGTCCGAACTACAACAAAAAAGGTCATAAGTAGAGAAATAAAACAAGATAGGAGACCTGCCACAAAGGCTATAATCAAGGGAAAATCTGAAAAGTTAACAATCCCTTCAATGGAGTAGAAAAAGAGTTGCCTAAAACTCCAACTGGTATTGCCAGCCTGCCTTTCGACATTTGGATAGTCCAGATAGTGGATTTTAAAGCCGACCCAGGCAAAGAGTCCCTTCGAAAAGCGATTGGACTCAGTCAAGCTTAAAATGGCATCCACTACAGATTTTCTCATAATGCGAAAATCACGGACACCTGAGGGCAAGGCTACTGGGCTAATTTTTTGCATAAGGCGGTAAAAGAGATCAGCACATAAACTACGAAAGAAGGGTTCTCCCTCCCGACTAGTTCTGCGTGTACCAACACAGTCCAAGTCTGCATTCTGGTCTAGTAAATTTTTCATCTCAAGCAACATACTCGGAGGATCCTGGAGGTCTGCATCCATCACCACCACTAAATCTCCTGTCGCATATTGTAATCCTGCATAGAGAGCTGCTTCTTTGCCAAAATTTCGAGAGAAAGAAATATAATGAACTGCCGGATTTTGCTCCCGATAGGACTTTAAGAGTTCCAAAGTCCCATCACTTGATCCATCGTCGACAAAGACATACTCAATTTCTGTTTCCAAATCTGGAAGTAAAGCTTCCAAAGCCTGATAAAAAAGAGGAAGTACTTCCTCTTCGTTTAAACAGGGGACAATGATTGACATCACCATCTTAGTCTTCAAATCCATTTGGATGCTTGCTTTGCCAACGCCATGCGTCTTCACACATTTGGGTGATGCCTAATTCTGCTTCCCAGCCGAGTTCTGCTTTGGCTTTTGCAGGATCTGAATAGCAGGCTGCGATATCCCCTGGGCGACGGTCTACGATACGGTAAGGAATTGGACGTCCCACCGCTTTTTCCATGTTTTGGATAATTTCAAGAACTGAGTAGCCTTTACCTGTTCCAAGGTTATAAACGTTTAGGCCTGAACCTTTTTGGATTTTTTTCAGAGCTGCGACGTGACCTTTAGCCAAATCGACAACGTGGATATAGTCACGAACACCAGTTCCGTCTTCCGTATCGTAATCGTCTCCAAACACTTGCACTTGCTCTAATTTTCCAACGGCTACTTGAGTCACATATGGCAAGAGATTGTTTGGAATACCGTTTGGATTTTCTCCCAAATCTCCGCTCTCATGAGCTCCGATTGGGTTGAAATAACGAAGTAAGACCACATTCCATTCTGAGTCCGCCTTATAGATATCGGTCAAAATTTCCTCTAGCATAAGCTTAGTACGGCCGTATGGATTGGTCACTGAAAGTGGGAAATCTTCCAAAATTGGCACTGTATGAGGATCTCCGTAAACTGTCGCAGAAGAACTGAAAATAATGTTTTTACAGTTGTTTTCTTCCATGACCTTCAAAAGACTAACAGTTCCAGCGATATTGTTGTCATAGTAGGCAAGAGGAATACGGGTAGATTCACCGACAGCCTTCAAGCCAGCAAAGTGAATGACACCAGTTGGTTCTTCTTGTTTGAAAATGTCACGAAGAGTATCTGTATCACGGATATCTGCCTCATAGAAAGGCACTTCAACTCCTGTAATTTTCTCAACAACTTCTAAACTTTTTCTGTTACTATTCACAAGGTTATCCACCACAACAACCTGATGACCTGCTTGGATTAACTCAATAACAGTGTGGGTTCCGATAAAACCTGCTCCACCCGTTACCAAAATCTTTTCTTGCATCTTTTTTCCTCGATTCTCGGATTATTTTTTCTTATTTTACCATTTTTGATAGGGAATGTCATTTGCCATCCTAGAGGGTAGGATAAAATTTCAGTAAAATGCTTATTCGCTTTTTACCCGTTTGACATAGTTTTCAATTGGGTAGTTTAGAGGGTCCAAGGTCAACTCCTTGTCTTGGATCAGTTGAGCTAGATGGTAACCAATGATAGGACCAGTTGTGAGGCCTGAGGAACCTAGTCCACTAGCAGCATAGACACCTGATAAGCCAGGTACTTGTCCAAAGAAAGGAGAGAAATCACTGGTATAGGCACGGATTCCCACACGCTCAGCTCTTGAAGTCGCTACTGCCAAGACTGGATAGTGAGGCAAGGCTGCCTCCTCCATTTGTTGGAGTAAGGTTTCATCTACCGTCAAATCAAATCCCATATCATTTTCATGGGTAGCGCCTAGGGATAATTTCCCACCTGCAAAAGGAATCAAATCCCACTCCCCTTCTGGCATAACAACAGGGTAAGCTTCCATGTCTTGGGCAAGTTGATAATCTCGGAGTTGCCCCTTTTGGGGACGAACATCTACTTCATAACCTAAAGGCTCTAACAGATGTCCCAACCAAGCTCCCATCGCCAAAATAACCTGATCAAACACCTCTTCGTCAATCTGGTAACCTGATGCTAAAGGTATCAGAGTCACTTTTTCTTTGACCAGCTTGACGTGACTGGCTTCCAGCAAACGAGTCACTAAAAGTTGGCCATCTACTCTCGCTCCACCAGAAGCATAGAGCAGGTGATCAAATTCCTGCAAGCCAGGGAATAATTCATTAGCTGATGCTGAGTCCAGAATGGCTAATTGCCCTATCAAAGGAGATTCTTCTCTACGCTGGAGGGCTAGTTGATAGAGTTCTTCCAACTTAGTTTCATCCTTTTTCAGGAGAAAGACTCCCGAACGCTGGTAAAAGTCGATTTCTTGTCCTGACTTCTCTAAATCTGCTAATAAATCCACATAAAAGTCAGCCCCCAAGCGCGCCATTTTGTACCAGGCCTTATTGCGGCGTTTGGAAAACCAGGGGCTGATAATTCCTGCTGCGGCCTTAGTAGCCTGACCTTGTCCATGATCAAAGACTGTTACTTCTAGATCACTTTCTTTCGAGAGGTAGTAGGCAGCTGTTGCACCTACAATCCCTGCTCCAATAATGGCAACTTTTTTCATTGTCTTCACCTTCTAACTAGATATGGTGGAAAGGATTGGTCGATGCTTGACTAGGTAAGATATCAATAGTCCAGCCTTTTTCCTCTTTCCATTGATTAAGAAGCTCTGCAATTTTTTCTACAAAAAGCACTTCGATATAGTGACCTGGGTCCAAGGCTAGCAAGCCATCAGACAGCATATCCTGAGCAGTGTGGTAGTAAATATCACCAGTGATATAAACATCTGCCCCCTTTGCCAAAGCATCCTTATAGAAAGACTGCCCGCTACCACCACAGATGGCCACTCTTGAAATAGGCTTCTGCAAATCTCTCTCTTGATAATGCACCAATCGAAGGCTATCTAAACCAAAGACTTGCTTGACATGCTGGGCTAATTCTCCAAAGGTCTGAGGCTGAATATTCCCAATACGTCCAATTCCACGTTCAGGACCTGTTTCCTGCAGATAAGTTGTCTCCTCGATTCCTAGCATCTGACAGAACCAGTCATTGAGACCATTTTCAACGATGTCAATATTGGTATGGCTGACATAAACTGCGATGTCATGCTTTATCAAATCAATGTAAATCTGATTTTGTGGACGGCTAGCTACCAAATCCTTGATGGGACGGAAAATCGGCGCATGCTTGACAATAATCAAGTCTACACCCTTTTCAATGGCTTCAACCACCGTTTCTTCACGAATATCGAGAGCCACCATGACCCTTTGGATATCCTTGTCTAAAGTACCAATTTGCAGACCACGACTGTCTCCCTCCATGGAAAATTCCTGAGGGCAAAAGGCTTCATACGCATTAATCACTTCACTTGCTAACATGGAGAACCTCCTTGATGGCTTGAATTTTATCTACTAGAACTTGACGTTCTTCCAGATTTTTTTCTGGGATTTGTCCGAGGGCAAACTCTAGCTTAACAGCTTCTTTTTGCCATTTTTGGACAAAGACTGGACTGACCTCTTTGGACAAGAAGGGACCAAAGCGAACATCACTAGCTGATAGCTTCATTTGTCCTGCTTCCACCACCAAAATCTCGTAAAACTTGCCAGCCTCTTCTAAGATACTTTCAGCTACAATCTGAAATTCGTTCTCTTGTAGCCAGATACGCAAGTCGTCTTCACGATTATTGGGTTGGAGGATCAATCGTTCTACATTAGCTAACTTGTCCAAGCCTTCTTCTAAAATCCTAGCAATCAAACGACCACCCATACCAGCAATGGTAATGACAGACACTTGGTCTGCCTCTTCAAAGGCTGCCAAGCCATTTGCTAAACGGACTTGGATTTTCTCCTTTAACCCGTGACTTTCAACATTTTTAACCGCGGACTGGTAGGGACCTTCTACAACCTCACCTGCAATGGCACTTTTGATTTGTCCTCTTTCGACCAACTCGATAGGCAGATAAGCATGGTCACTCCCCACATCTAGTAAAATGGCTCCCTGTGGCACAAAGGAAGCCACTAATTCTAATCTCTTTGAAATCATCTTCTCTCACTTTCCAAACTCTATTACCTCTTATTATACCACATTTCAGCTGGCAATCTTGTACCTAAAAAGACCGCAATCCACAGATTGCAGCCTTTCTTTATTTTCTAGCTTGGTAGCGACTGGTCAAAATGAAAATCACGGTAAAGACCAACATCATGACACCATAAACAGGTAATGTTTGTCCTGTTAAGGTTGAAATTTCAAGTAGTTTTTGAATTCTTGGGAAGAGAGCTGTAGCTAGGAAGCCTCCTACTGACCAAACAATCAAGAGGACACGCCATAGGGTAAATGGCATGCAGGCTCTAAATACGGATAAGAAACCAATTGACCCCAAGAGATAATAGAGTAGAGTTGAGATTTCTAACTCAGACCAACCTTGGCTACTTCCAAATATTTTCACAAAAAGAACGCTGAACACAACCATGAGAGCACTTGGTAGAGCACGAAGCATGGATCTTCTGAGGAAGTTTGGCTCAACAGGTTTGATATTTCGCTCAAAAGTCAGAACGAATGGTGGGAAACCTTCCACGAACTGGTCAATCATGGTAATCTGGATCGGAATGAAAGGGAAGATCAAGATCCACTCAGATCGTCCCAGAAGAGCACTGGCGATACAGATAACTGCGAGCAAGAAAGAATAGATGGTCTTTATCAAGAAAATCGGGGCGATATGGGCAATGTTATTGACCACGCGACGACCTTCAAAGAGAATCTCAGGAACATCATTAAAGTCTGAGTTCAAGAGAACCAGATTGGCAATCTGACGCGTCGCCGGATCCCCTTCCGCCATCACGATAGAACAATCCGCCTCACGAAGGGCGAGAATATCATTGACTCCGTCTCCTGTCATAGCTGTTGTATGCCCCGCTTTTTTCAGTGTTTGGATAATGAGTTTCTTTTGATGAGGGGAAACACGTCCGAAAATAGCTGTCTCCTCAGCCATAGTAATCAATTCCTCATCCGTGATTTTCGAGCAATCTACATAGCTATGATAGTCCGCAAAACCAGCCTTCTGGGCAATACTGGACACCGTAACTGGATTGTCACCAGAGATGATCTTGAGACCCACTTCCTGAGAACGGAGATAGTCCAACGTCTCTGCTGCTCCCTCTCGAATCGGATCCAAGATTTCCAGCAGGGCCAGAGCCTGAATATCAGATGGTTTCTGTGGCTTGTGATGGTCTAATTTCTCCTGACTGAGTGCCAAGACCAAGACACGTGATCCTCTCTCTAGAGCCTCTCTGGCTTCTGGGACCTCAGAAGCCAGCAACATCTCAGGCGCCCCTAAAAAAACTGTCCCCAAACCTTCTAACTCTATGGCTCCCCACTTGCGGTCGCTAGAGAAGGGAAGATTGGAAAGCATAGGATAGGCTACCTGACCTTGGAAACGCTGGCGAATAGCTTGAGCTGTTGGATTCTTATCCTCACTGTGGGCCATGTAGCTGGCCAAAATGCTGGCAATAGTCTCTTCACCATAAGTTGCCGTCAGTGGAAGAACAGCCTCCACCTGCATCTTTCCTTGGGTGATGGTGCCCGTCTTGTCCAAACAGAGCATATCCACGCGTGCCAAGGTCTCAACAGAGTACATCTCCTGCACCAAGACCTTTTTCAAGCCCAACTTAATCACCGCAGTCAAAAGCGAAGTAATGGTCAAAAGGGCAATTCCCTTAGGTAACATCCCCAGAAGGGCTGTCGACGAATTTACAACGGACGACTTAAGAGGCAAGCCTTTTAAAAGCAAGGCTTCTAGTAAGAGAGCCAGACCAAAAGGAATGATAATCTTCCCAGTAAAACCAGCTAGCCTGTCCAACGATTTCATGATACGAGAGTTGATTGGTTTAACGGTCTTGGCTTCCAGCATGAGTTTGGCAGCATAGTTATCAGATCCAACATGGTGAACTTGAGCTAAAACTGCCCCACTGGCTAAGAAACTTCCTGACAAAAGCAAGCCATCCACTTCCTTTTGCACCAAATCACTTTCCCCCGTCAACATGGCTTCATTGACTTCCGCAAAGCCTTCCAAAACCAAGGCATCACTGGGAATCTGCTCTCCTGCAGACAAACGAATGACATCTCCTAACATCAATTCTTCAGGATTCAGAGCCACTTCTTGGCCATCACGAATAGTCTTGACCTTTTCCTTGGTCATGAGATTGAGCTTGTCCACCATGTGTTTAGCCCGCAGCTCGGTCACAATCCCAGAAAAAGCGTTAAAGCAGATAACAGCAAAAAAGACCAAATTGCTCCAAGCCTGCACAAAGGCAAGGGCCAAAGCAATGGCAAAGTTCAAAGCGTTAAAAAGGGTAAAGACATTTCGTTTAACGATTTGCCAAGTGCTAGTACTGGCCGATGCAGTAAAATCATTGACCAAGCCCTTAGCCTGTCTTTCCTTGACATCTCTTTGGGTTAATCCCATAATCTTATTTTTATCCATAAATTCTATTATATCATTTTTTTTAACAGAATTCTAATCTCACCCCAAATATGCACCTAGTCAAGGGAAAAGTTTGCCAGCCCTCCTTTGATAAGGTATAATAATAACAAGAAAATAATCGAAGGAGATCGCATGTTTTATACTTATTTACGTGGATTGGTTGTCTTGCTCCTATGGTCCATCAATGGCAATGCCCACTATCATAATACTGATAAAATTCCTAATCAAGATGAAAATTATATTTTGGTTGCGCCTCACCGCACTTGGTGGGATCCAGTTTACATGGCCTTTGCGACCAAGCCAAAACAATTTATCTTTATGGCCAAAAAAGAACTCTTTGCCAACCGTATATTTGGTTGGTGGATTCGTATGTGCGGTGCTTTTCCTATCGACCGTGAAAATCCTAGCGCCTCAGCCATCAAATACCCTATCAATGTTCTCAAAAAAAGTGATCGCTCTCTCATCATGTTTCCAAGTGGGAGCCGTCACTCAAACGATGTAAAAGGTGGCGTAGCTCTGATTGCCAAAATGGCCAAGGTCCGTATCATGCCGGTTACCTACACAGGTCCCATGACCTTGAAAGGATTGGTTAGCCGTGAGCGTGTCGATATGAACTTTGGAAATCCCATCGATATCTCAGATATCAAGAAAATGAATGATGAAGGCATTGAAACAGTCGCCAATCGCATTCAAGCAGAATTCCAACGTTTGGACCAAGAAACGAAACAATGGCACAATGATAAAAAACCAAACCCACTCTGGTGGTTTATCCGCATCCCTGCTCTCATCCTTGCCATTATCCTCGCTATCCTAACCATCATCTTTAGCTTTATCGCAAGCTTCGTCTGGAATCCAGATAAAAAGAGAGAAAACCTTGGTTAAATAAATACAACAATCCCTTGGCAAAAGCCAAGGGATAATTCTTTTACTTAATTTTCCATTTTTGGGCCAACCAGCTGGAAAAAGCTAAAAATCGCTCAACTACTTGTTCATGGTGTCCATAAGGATCAAAGACAAACTGACAGTTCGGATACCATTTCTGAAGACTGGTATGGATCTGCTCAGCATAGACTGGTGCTTGAGCCAGACGATTAGTATGATGAGCTCCTTCTGTTTGACCGTTCTGTAAATACAGCAAACAGTCTAGATTTTTCACTGTCTCTGCCTTGCAGTAAGTCACAAAATCAGGATACCAAAAGGAACCGCAGATGGAAAAGACACAGGAAACCTTGTCAAAGCTGAAAAGACTGTAGACTGCCGCCAAACCACCGAGTGAGTAGCCTCCATAAGCAAGGCGAGTTTCGTCCAGGCGATAAAGTGACTGCAACTTGTCTAAAAGACCTCCAAACAAATGATCATGATAGACCTTGGCCTGACCTCCAAAATCTGGAGCTCCATCTCTCAGAGCCGATGTCGCCCAGGGAGTATAGTCGTCTAAGCGATTTTTAGAGGTCAAACCCACCAAAATCACAGATTCGGAAAGGGACGATAGGAAATCCAAGTTTCCATCATTCAATAAAATAGCCGGATAGGTTTGATTGGGGTCGTAGTTAGAAGGAAGGCTGATTTTGACTTGAATTCCTTCCCAATCAAACTCATTATTTATTGATAAATTCATTGATTTTCTCAAGGGAATCAATCACTGCTGTACCATAGTCCATCAATTCATCGTAAGAGATAGTCATGATTTTTTGATTCTTAATAGCAGGAACACCTTCCAAAACAGCATTTGCCTTCATCAACTCTACTGCTTTTTCATCCAATTTTTTATTGCGGTCGCTGGTTACATAGATAATCAATTCAGGATCCATTGACACGAGATTTTCCAAGGTCAAGCCTGATGTCCCCGTAGCAACGTTTGTATAACCAAGTTGGTTCAGCAAACTCTCTTGCAAAGCAGACTTGTAGGCACCGAAGGTTTGATCATTATATGCAACCATAATCAAAGCCTTTTTCTTTTCACCTTGGCTTGCTGGATTTGCTTTCTTAACAGCATCAATTTTAGTTTGTAATTGTGCTGCGTATTCATTAGCCTTGTCCTGAACATTAAAAATCATTCCAAGATTTTTGACATCTTCTACGATATTCCCCAAATCTTGCTGAATTGTTGAGAGAGAAGCTTTTTGTGTATAAACTGGGATTTTATTTTCATTCCAAGTGCTAACTGTCCCCAAGGACTTTTCAGAAAACATCATGTTTCGACCCATCACAGCGTCCGGCTCATAAGAAAGGACTGTCTCTTGTGAGACTGTTTTTTTATCCCCAATTTGAGGAATCGTCGCAATCGCGTCCTTGTATTTGTCCGTCACAGCATTATCAGGATTAAGCATGCCAGCAATTTTATCCTTCAACCCCAACTCCAATAAGATTTCAGTGGTTGAAAGATTGTTAGTGATAACTTTTTCAGGTGCCTTGTCAAAGACTTGTTCGACTTCATTCCCTTTCGCGTCATAGGTTTTGACCGTTAGTGGATAAGTCGTCTCTGCGTTAGCCTTTTGACTTGTCTCTGTGCTAGATTGTGTGGTAGCTTTTTCTGTACTAGTGTTGCCACAAGCTGCCATAGTTAGGGTAGCTACTGTTACGAGTAAAATGCTTAGTGTTTTTTTCATCTTGTTTTCCTTTTCATTCTTATAAATAGTGAATCATAGCTTGCTGATCCTCGGTCCAAGTCACCTGACTTTGAACTCCGTATACAGTTTGCAATGACTCAGGGGTGATGGTCTCCTTTGGAGTCCCTTGGTAAAGGATTTCTCCCTCTTTCATCAGATAGAGATAATCCGAATAGCGACAAGCAAGTTGAATATCATGTAGGACAGCTAGAACATTGACCTTGAGATTCTTCACAATGGCCAACAAGTCTAGCTGATACTTGATATCCAAGTGATTGGTTGGTTCGTCCAGGAGCAAGAGAGTCGGTTCTTGCGCCAAGGCTCGGGCTAACAAAACTCGCTGTTTCTCTCCCCCTGACAGAGACGAATAGAGACGAGTTTTCTTCTCGAGCATATCCACCTTAACGAGGGCATCTTGAACGAGAGTAAAATCCCTTTCCCTTTCCTTCTGTAAAAAAGAGAGGTGGGGAGTTCTTCCCAGCAAGACGATTTCTTCAACTGTACAATCAAACTGCAGTTGGTTAAACTGGGTCACAACTGCCATTTGCTTGGCTGTTTCTTTGAGTGACCAATGATCCAGCGGCTTTCCATCTAGGCTTATCAAGCCTTTGTCCGCCTTTTCCTGACGATAGAGGAGTTTAAGCAAGCTGGTTTTTCCGCTTCCATTTGGTCCTAATATCGTGTGAAATTGATTCCCCTCAACCTTAAGAGAGACTCCTTTGAGGATTTTTTTCTCTCCTAGTCCAAAATGGATATCCTGACAAATCAAGTCCATATCAGACCCTCACCTCCCTTCGCCTACCTCCAACAATATAGATAAAGAAGGGAGCACCTACTAAGGCTGTGAAAATACCAATAGGAAGCTCTGCGTTTGGAATGATGATACGAGAGAGTACGTCTGCCCAGATGACAAAGAGGGAACCCATCAAGGTTGCAACAGGAAAAAGCCTCTTGTAATTCGTTCCTACTAACCCTCGAGCTAAATGTGGAGTAATCAGACCGACAAATCCAATAATCCCACAGGTTGCCACTAAGACTGCTGTCAGCACAGCCACCATGGTCACATAAAGATACCAATAAAAGCGTAAGGGAATCCCCAAAGTTAAAGCAGCCTCATCTCCCATCATCATCGCATTGAAAACACGATACTGAGTAGAGAAAAATAGAAAGGCCATTCCTACTATTATAGTTGGCAGGACCAAGTCTGCCCAGGTAGTCCCAGCAAGCGAGCCCATGGTCCAAAACTTAATGGTCATCACACTGTCCGCATTAGCACCAACTGAGATAATAAAGTTTGAAAAAGCCAGAAAGAGAGCATTGACCACCGTTCCTGATAAAATCAGACTAGAAGTCGTCATCCTTCCCTGCATAGAGGCAATGATGAGGACAGAAATTGTTGCCAAAATAGCTCCAAGAAAAGCTCCAAGGCTAATCATCACTTTTAAACCAAGAATGATGCTCAAAGTTGCCCCTAGAGTTGCACCCGCAGATATTCCTAAGACATAAGGCTCAGCGATGGGATTGTTCACTGTGGACTGCATCACGCTACCACACATAGAAAGGCCTGCTCCCACTATCAGACCTAACAATACTCGGGGAAATCTCATGTTCCATACAATGACAAGAGTGGACTTGGAAACCTCTCCTATCTCAAGAGGAAATCCTAATCTGCTCAAAATAATCCGATAGGTATCTCCTAGATCAATTGCAACAGATCCCATTGAAACTGCTAGAAAGAGAGAAATCCCTAAAGTAGCTAGCAAAATAACTAAAAGTAACACAAATTGCTGGTCTTGTCGGCTTCCAGAAAATTTGGAAAGCATGCAAACCTCCTATGATAGAATCTTAAAAATTTAGAAAATTCTCATGAAAAAGTATACCATATTTTCAACTGCGTAACAAGATGAGAACAAATGAATATAGTTGGTTTTATTGTGCTAGGAACCGTAACCGAAGATTAAACTTGAGTATGTCGAGGTAAGGTGACAACATAAAAAGCCCTCTGAAGTCAGAGAGCTGATTTGAGCTCGGGCTAAAATCCTAGTGAAAAAGATGGAACTCCTTGTGTTCATCGAACACGGTGTCGTTTCCCTATTTTCATACGGATTTCTTACGCCCTTAGCATCATGATTCTTGCTGGATAAACCGTTTATAGACTAGGCGAAGATTGTACAAAAAACTTTAGTGAAACAAAAATATCTCCCCGAAGGGAGAGAATCTGGTTTATTTTACCTTACAGTGCTAGGAACCGTAACCAAAGATAATACTTGAGTATACCAAGGTAAGTTGATAACATAAAAAAGCCCTCTGAAGTCAGAGAGCTCCAGTCTTGCTGGATAAACCGTTTATAGACTAGGCGACGAGGCGAAGGTTGTACTAATGGTACATCGAGCCGAAGCCAACGAAGTATAGAAACGGTTTAGACGCAAGATTAACGACGAAGTCCTAGAGAGTTGATCAACTCACGGTAACGGTTAACGTCGTTTTTACGCAAGTATGCAAGCAAGTTACGACGGCGACCGATTTTTTTCATCAATCCACGGTAAGTAGCGTGGTCTTTTTTGTGTTGTTTGATGTGTTCGTTAAGGTGGTTGATTTCCCAAGTAAGGACAGCAACTTGAACCTCTACTGAACCTGTATCACCTTCGTGACGTGCATATTGTGCGATGATTTCATTTTTTTTCTCTTTTGAGATTGCCATGATGTTTCTCCTTTTTATTTGGCTTCATCCGAGTGACAGGTTGGCATGCCTGTAACCAAGAAGAAGTTATTTGTCTTTACGACAATCCCTATTCTACCAATAACTAACTTCTTTGTCAACAGATTTACTTTCTTGTTTTAAACATGCTATAATAATCATAGCAAGAGATTTAAGTT